>NZ_JBFTOB010000006.1:0-206947 GCF_056397765.1 Caulobacter sp. 05L422
CACGCGCTTTGTCCCCGTTCGACGCCGACGGCGGGCGGGGCCTGCAACGCCAGGCTCCCCGGACACGCTGAAGTAACCCCCTCCAGCCCAGTCCCGCTCGATCGCCCCCCGCCGCCGCATCGGTCGCTGGCCATGCGCCCTTTCCCTGCGACGAGGTGGGTCAAGGATACGGGTGGTTTGGAGGGTGAGGATAAACTCGGGTCGAGAAAGTTCAGGGCGTTGAAATTGCTGAACTCTGATCGCTGAGCGCCGAGCGTATACGCAGGCCGGGCCCCCGCTCACCTGTGCTCTTTGCGTCGCATACCCGACAAAAGCGCCGGAAAGCGCCGCAGGACGGGAACGGTTTGCGGCGTCGCCCGTACATCCCCCCATGTCGCGGGCAAGAATCCTTATCGTCGAAGACGAATACTTGGTCGCCGCTGATCTCGAGGCGGCGCTGGAAGAGCGTGGCTATACATCGGTGGGCATCGCGCCGGACCTGGATGCGGCGCTGCGTCTGGCTGCGGAGAAGCCTGACTTGGCCCTGGTCGACATCCACCTGCGCGACGGTCAGACCGGCCCGCTGATCGCCGAGCGCCTGGCGCGCGATTACGGCATCGCGGTGCTGTTCGTGACGGCCAATCCGCGCATGGCGCTGGCGGCCACGGCGCCTGGCCTCATCGGCGTGTTGAACAAGCCCTGCCACGAAGAGGTCGTCGCGGCCGCAGCGGCCTATGCCCTGGGCGCCGTCAAGGGCGCGCCCCTGCCCTCGCCTCCCGTCGGCCTGACCCTTCTCGAGGGCGCCACCCCGCTCTAGAGCCTTTTCAGGCGAAGCGGACACCGGCTCGAGCCTCGACCTGATGCAATCAGGTCGGGAAATGCTCCAGGTCGCGGCTGAGGCGCTTTATCAGCACCTTGATCTCCAGGCGCAGCCCGTCGCGGCTCCAGTCGCGCTGGATCACCCCGCCCAACTGCTGCTCCACGCTCATCTCGGCCAGTCGCGTGCCGAAGCCGATCCGGCCCGGCGGACCGTCGATGGCGGGCCCGCCGCTCTCGCGCCAGGCGATGCGGATTTCGGGGTCCTGACGCGTGATCTCGATCTCGATCCGCCCGTCGGCCGTCAACAAGGCGCCGTACTTGGCCGCGTTGGTCGCCAGTTCGTGGAATACCAGGGCGATCGGGGTCGCGCCCCGGTCGTCGACATCGACATCGTCGCCGCTGATCGCGATGCGACCCTCGGTGAAGGCGGGATAGGGACTGCAGATCTCGCTCAGCAGGCCCTTCAGCGTCGACCCGCCCAAGGCGGGCCGGGACTCTTCGCTATGGGGTCGAGCGAATTCGTGGGCGCGACCCAGGGCGGCGATCCGCTCCTGAAGGCCCTTGGCGAAGGTCCGCACCGAGGGATCCTGGCGGCTCGACAGGCCGATCAGACCGGAAACGACCGCGAAGATGTTCTTGATCCGGTGGCTGAGTTCGCGGCTGAGCAGCTCGTTCTGTTCGGCGGCCTGCTTGGCGTCGTGGATGTCGGTGCAGGTGCCGATCCAGCGCGAAATGGCGCCGTTGTCGTCGTAGACCGGCAGGGCGCGGCCCAGCGTCCAGCGGTATTCGCCCGACCGATGGCGCAGCCGATACTCGATCTCGTAGGGCTCGCCGGTCTCCAGGCTGCGGCGCCACCGCGCCCAGGCGCGATCTTGGTCGTCCGGGTGGAACATGCCGTTCCAGCCTTCGCCGTCGGTCGAGCCGTCGGGAACGCCGGTGAACTCGTACCAACGGGCGTTGTAATAGTCGTGGAAACCGTCGGCCCGCGTCGACCACACCATCTGCGGCATGGCGTCGGTGAGCACCTGCAGTTGGGCCCTGCTCTGGCTCAGAGCCTCGGCGTCGCTCGGCGCATCCAGCCACGGCGCGCGCATGACTTCCTCGCCCGCGCCGGCCGGGTTGGCGGTCGCCATGGTGTCGCTCTGCTTCAAAAACTCACCTTTCAGACCGCCCATTGCCCCTGCGTGGCGACACATCTCGGGCATGAGGCTCTCGGACGCCACAACAAAGCTGAGCTGGATCGATAAGGTTCCCGACGTTATCGGCGATAACGCTGTTGGGGACATCGCCCGAAAGCGTCGCCTATTCCCCCAGCCACGCCGCCAGCTTCTTCAGGCTTTCCTTCGAGCCTTCCGCATTGTCGGCCGGCTTCAATCCGGGCGGCAGGTTCTCCGACAGCATGGTCACCCGCGTGCCGCCCGGCGCGGGCTCCAGCGACACGGTGATGGTCATCTCGCCTTTCAGCGACGGATCGTCGGTGTCGAACAGCACCGCCCAGACCACTTGGCGGCCCGGCTTGATGGCCGCGAAGCGCACGCGGGTGCGGTCCTCGCGTTCGGCGGTCTTGCCGACGGCTTCGGTCTCGCCCTCCGGATAGTAGAGCGACATCTCGAACCCGCCGCCCACCCGGCCGTCGAAGGCGTGCATCTGGCCGGTCATGTCGCCGGGCGGCAGCCATTGGACCAGGACCTTGGGGTCCATCAGGGCGTCCCAGACGGCGTCGGGCGCGGCGGGGATCAGGCGGCTGGCGTGGGTGGTGGGTGCGGGCATGGGCGAACCTTATACCCTCTCCCATGGGGAGAGGGAGGGACCCAAGCGAAGCTTGGGAGGGTGAGGGGGTAAAACGCCGGACGGCGCGCCGGCAGGGCGTTCGGCGTGAAACCGGACACGGCGTCACCCCTCACCCTCCCACGCCTTCGGCGCGGGCCCCTCCCTCTCCCCTCCGGGAGAGCGTTTCAGGTCAGGGCGCCCTGGCCTTCATCGCGCCACCGCATCCGGTAGGCCATCATCGCCGTCTTCCCCAGGTGCGCCGTCAGCCGCCAGTTGACCACGGCCCCGACCGGCGCGCCGACCACGGGCAGCATCTGGGCCAGCTTGGCCAGGTCGATGTGGTCGCGATACTGCTGCTGGAACGAGCGCCAGTCGAAGTCCTTCAGGTCGGCGGGGTGCGGGCGCGTGTCCCAGTCGTCCATGGCCTCCAGCACCTTGATGCGATGCTCCACGTCCGAGAAGGCCAGCTCGAAGATGTGCAGGATATAGAGCCGCTCGCTCAGCACGCTCCCGTCATGGCCGTAGAGGGCGGCGATCTCGAACAGCAGCTTCAGCTTGAAGCTCATCAGCAGCGGGAAGTCGGCCGCCGCCAGCAGGAACCCGCCCGCCCCGGCCACCCCGCCCTCGGCCCCGGCGGCGGTCTTCCAGCCCTGGATGGCGGTGGCGACCTTGGCCTCGCGCTGCTCCAGGCTGGCGTTCTGGAGCGGAGACGCCGTGGCGAAGTCCGCCCCGGTCAGTATCGCCCGGGTCATGCCCTCCATGGCGGCGGTGATCGCGGCGTGGACCTTCTCGGGAATGATCGTGTTGATCTTCCGCTGGACGGCGCGCGAGGCCTTGCCGAGGGGCCCGGCGGGCTTGGTGATGCGGGCGCGCCAGGCGGCGAGATCTTGAGAGGTGGTCATGAAATCATTTTTGAGCGCGGGAGCCCTGAACTCGATCATCAGTTGTGCATAGCCTCAAGGTTCTGCAAACTCCACGCGACATACAAGCGAGCAAATCGCAGATCCCCGGGGGGAACAATGACCATATTCGAGCTTGTCAAAATAGCACTGGATGAACTCTATGCTGAAGGTAAATCGGAATATGGAGATAAGCTGGACGAAGTTATAATTGAAAGAATTAAGTATCTATCAAAAAGTTACACAGATCTCTGCGACACAAATCGGAATCCGGTGGATTATAAAGACCCTGCCACGCGATTTGCGTATGTTTATAAATATGTTGCCGCGCACGGGGACTATATTGTGCAGGTGATGAATAAGTTTTCGGATAAATTTGGCCCTATATTTTCCTCAGAGACTGCCAGAATTTCGTGTATCGGCGGAGGACCCGGGAGCGATATTATCGCGACGCTTAAATATCTTTCCGAGCACGGGGAAGAGCCAGTCAAGAAGGTCATCTGCTATTTGCTCGACAGAGAGCAAGCGTGGGCTGACACATGGACTGAACTAGATGAATCTCTCGACACAAAGGTGAAGTTGAATGCAAACTTTCAACCACTGGACGTAACAGATACAGAATCCTGGCAATCACAGAAGAAGTTTCTTCAAGCCGACTTATTCACGATGAGCTATTTTGTATCTGAAGTTATGTCGCTTGATAAAGATCATACTGTTACAGAATTTTGGCTTCAGCTGTTTCAGCATGCCAAGCCAGGGGCATTGTTTCTGTACATAGACAATGGGCATGACGATTTCAATAAATACATAGATAAAATATCTGCAGCTGCCGGCCTTGAGATTTTGCAGGGATCAGACAATGCCAGCTACACCCCTAGTTTCAAAGAGCAGAAATCCGAGCTTGATGTTTATAGCAAGAAATTCTCACATAATCCAAAATTGAAATCAACTCTGAGCGTCAGGATAATGCGGAAGCCGTAAAATGGCCGACTTATTTTCAAATGATGCGGAATTTGAAACTTTGCCGCTTCAGGGGGCTGAGGTCCTCATGTTTCGAAATCTACCTCTTAATGCTGGAAGTCCCGAATTCCTGCTTCATTTAATTATGAAGGAGACGACTTGGAAGCAAGAGCATGTCTCGGTTTGGGGCAAGCGGCACCTGCAGCCTCGCCTGATCGCTTGGTACGGCGACGCCGGAAAGGGGTACTCTTATGCCGGAATATCATTAAGTCCTGAGCCTTGGACCCCAACGTTACTTTCGATAAAAACTCAAATAGAAGAATTTTCCAAATCTTCATTTAACAGTGTTTTACTCAATCTTTACAGAAATAACAACGACAGTATGGGGTTTCATAGCGACGATGAACCTGAGTTGGGGGCTAGACCCACGATCGCGTCTCTTAGCTTAGGGGCAACTCGGGTTTTTTCTATGAAGCCGAAGCATGATGACCATTCTGGATCTACCAAGATCACTTTGGAATCTGGAAGCTTGTTGGTGATGAAGGGGGATACGCAAAAAAACTGGAAACACGGGATTGCGAAAGAGTCGAAGCCTTGTGGACCAAGGCTGAATCTAACTTTCCGCCGGATAGTCGGATAGCTCATACGCCCATCCACACCTCCCCGCCTCTCATCCCCAGCCAAGCCGCCCCGCGCCCTCGCCCTCCCCCGCGACGCGGCCTATATCTCCGGATACCGAGTAACCACGTCCGGACGCCGCCTTGCCCCGTCAGTTCCGACTGCCGCTGACCGCTCCGCCCTGTTGGGACCGGGAGTCGTTCGCGTCGTCGCCGACCAATCTGGAGGCGCTGGAGAGCCTGGACGCCTGGCCGGCCTGGCCCGATGGACGGCTGGCCCTGGTCGGGCCGGCGGGCACGGGCAAGACGCACTTGGCGCGCGACTGGGCGGCGCGGACCGGGGCCGTGACGATCGAGGCGGCTTCCAAAGGTAATGCATCCCTCGACCTGGCCTCGCTGCGCGGCCGACCGCTGCTGGTCGAGGACGCCGACCGCCGGTCCGAAGGCGACCTGGTCGACGACGAGACCCTGTTCCACCTGATCAACATGGCCGGGGTCGACGGCGGCAGCCTGCTGCTGACCGGCCGCCTGGCCCCCGTGGCCTGGGAGGCGGCGGTGCCCGACCTGCGCTCGCGGCTCAACGCCCTGACCGTGGCGCGGATCGACGAGCCCGACGACGTGGTGCTGCAGGCGGTGCTGCGGCGCGGCTTCGAGGCCGCGGGCATCCGCCCGGCGGTGGACCTCTATGCCTATCTGATGGCGCGGTTGCCTCGGTCGGCGCCGGCGGCCCTGGCGGCGGTGGCGGCCCTGGACGAGGCGTCCATCGAGCAGGGGCGCGAGGTGAACAAGGCGCTGGCCTTGGCGGTGCTGGATTTCGGCGGGGATCCGGAAGACGACGAGGACTGAGGCGGCTAGCACTTGCCCCCTACGGACCGCTTCGCGGTCGTCTTCCCCCATAGGGGGAAGAGGTGCTTCGGCGCCGGCGCGTGTCCTCCGCCCCCTCGCCGCGACAGGCGACGAAGTCGCCAGGTGGGGGCAAGTGGGTGAGCCTCAAACCTTTGGGAACTTCTCTCAGGCAAAGCTTGCGTCGCCGAAGTGTCCGGGGGCGTTTGTCTTGCTCCTGTCACTCCCCTCGGTCACTCTGTACCCGGTAGACCGGAGCTTTCCATGACCGACGCCGCCACCGCCCTCGACCTGCCCGCCGCGCCCTCGCCGGCCGCGCCGGACCTGGCGGGCCTGCGGCTGGACGAGGAGCTGGCGGGCTCGCCCGAGCGGTTCTTCAACCGCGAGACCTCGTGGCTGGCCTTCAATGTGCGGGTGCTGGAAGAGAGCGCCAATCCGCGCCACCCGCTGCTGGAGCGGCTGCGGTTCCTGTCGATCTCGGCCAACAACCTCGACGAATTCTACATGGTCCGCGTGGCCGGCCTGAAGGGCCAGGTGCGCGAGGGCGTGCGGGTGGTCAGCCAGGACGGGCTGACGCCGGGCGAGCAGCTGGCGCGGATCAACGCCTCGGCCGCCGAGCTGATGGCCGAGCAGCAGCGGATCTGGAGCGGCGTGCGGGCCGAGCTGTGGGGCGAGGGCCTCAAGCTGCTGGACGCCAAGGACATCGTCGGCCCCGACCGCGAGCGGGCCGAGGAGCTGTTCCTGACCCGGATGTTCCCGGTGCTGACGCCCCTGGCGATCGATCCGGCCCACCCGTTCCCGTTCATCCCGAACCTGGGCTTCTGCCTGGCGCTGAAGCTGCGGCGGATCGCCGACGACAAGCACCTCTACGCCCTGGTGCCGGTGCCCAGCCAGGTGCAGCGGTTCTGGGAGCTGAGCCAGGCGCCGGCCAAGAGCACGCGCAAGCGCGAGCGGCGGATCGTGGCGCTGGAAAGCTTCATCATCCTGTTCCTCGACCACCTGTTCCCCGGCTACGAAGTCGAGGGCCGCGGCCTGTTCCGCCTGATCCGCGACAGCGACCTGGAGATCGAGGAAGAGGCCGAGGACCTGGTGCGCGAGTTCGAGGCGCGGCTGAAGAAGCGTCGCCTGGGCCGCGTGGTTCGGGTCAAGATCCAGACCACCATGCCGGAAGACCTGCGCAACTTCATCATCGAGGGCCTGCGCGCCCAGCCCGAGGACGTGATCCTGGTCGACGGCAAGCTGGGCCTGGCCCAGATGGCCGAGCTGATCCCGCCGGACCGTCCGGACCTGAAGTTCAAGCCCTACAACGCCCGCTTCCCCGAGCGCGTGCGCGACCACGGCGGCGACTGCTTCGCGGCGATCCGCGAGAAGGACATCCTGGTCCACCACCCGTTCGAGAGCTTCGACGTGGTGGTGCAGTTCATCCGCCAGGCGGCCCGCGATCCCAACGTGGTGGCGATCAAGCAGACCCTGTACCGGACGTCCAAGGACAGCCCGATCGTCGCGGCCCTGATCGAGGCGGCCGACAACGGCAAGAACGTCACGGCCCTGATCGAGATCAAGGCGCGGTTCGACGAAGAAAACAATCTGAAGTGGGCTCGAGACCTGGAGCGCGCCGGCGTCCACGTGGTGTTCGGCTTCGTCGACTGGAAGACCCACGCCAAGCTGTCGGTGGTGGTGCGGCGCGAGGGCGAGGCCCTGCGCACCTACTGCCACTTCGGCACCGGTAATTATCACCCGCAGACGGCCCGGGTTTACACCGACCTGTCGCTGTTCACCTGCGACCCGGCCATGGGGCGCGACGCGGGCAAGCTGTTCAACTTCATCACCGGCTACGCCCAGCCGCACGGGCTGGAGAAGCTCAGCTTCTCGCCCGAGACGCTGAAGCCGGACCTGCTGACCCTGATCGCGGCCGAGGCCCGCAACGCCCGCGAGGGCAAGCCGGCGGCGATCTGGGCCAAGATGAACGCCGTGGTCGACCCGCAGATCATCGACGCCCTCTACAGCGCCAGCCAGGACGGCGTGCAGATCGACCTGGTCGTGCGCGGCATCTGCTGCCTGCGCCCGGGCATCAAGGGGCTGTCGGAGAACATCCGGGTCAAGAGCATCGTGGGACGGTTCCTGGAGCACGCCCGCGTGGTGGCCTTCGCCTGCGGCGGTCCGATGCCCAGCGCCCAGACCCGGGTCTTCATCAGCTCGGCCGACTGGATGCCGCGCAACCTGGACCGCCGGGTCGAGACCCTGGTCCCGGTCGAGAACCCCACCGTGCATCAGCAGGTTCTGAACCAGATCATGGTCGCCAACCTCAACGACGAGGCCCAGAGCTGGAACCTGGACCCCGAGGGCCACTACGCCCGCGACCCGGCCTGGGACCGCAAGGGCGCCTTCTCGGCCCACGAGTACTTCATGACCAATCCCAGCCTGTCGGGCCGGGGCCACAAGGTGAAGGACCTGCCGCAGGCGTTCGACCACGTCGGACCGCGCAAGCGGGGCTAGAGGCGCGGGTGCGGCCTTTCCTCGTCGTCCTCGCGGCGCTGGGCCTGACCGCCTGCGGGCCGCGCCCGGCCGAGCAGGCGCAGATCTGCGCGATCTTCGCCCTGCCCGGCGTTCCCGGCGACACCGATGTCGGCGACGCGGGCGACCTGGCCTGGGCCAAGGTCCACGAACGCGCGCTGTTCAAGTCGGGCGTGATCTACGGCCCGGGCTGGCAGGTGATGGGTCACGGACGCTCGTGGGGCCATTGCCGGGTCCGGCCCAAGCCGATCGAGCACCTGCTGGTCAGCCCCGACGGCGCCTACGCCATGACCAAGGGCGGGCGCCGGGCGAACGGCCATCCCGTCAGCTTCGGCTCCTGCTACTACGAGAAGGGCCCGGCGGGCTGGCGGCTGCGCGCCTGCCGGCGAACGCTCAACGATCCGGCGCCTTTGGTCGGCTTGAAGCGTTGACCTGTGGAGCTTGAAAGCTTTTTACCCGTCCCGCCTTCCCCTCCCCGCCCAATGCGCTAAACCACCCCCATGCCTTTTGCGGCGCCGCGCGACGCGGCCGTTATCGATATCGGCTCCAACTCGGTCCGCCTCGTGGTGTACCGACTGGAAGGCCGCGCCATCTGGACTGTCTTCAACGAGAAGGTCCTGGCGGGGCTCGGTCGTGACCTGGGAGACGGCGGCAAGCTGAACCCCGAGGGCGTGGCCCAGACCCTGGCGGCGCTCAAGCGCTTCCGCGCCGTGCTGGAGGCCGTCAAGCCGGCCGAGACCTTCATCGCCGCCACCGCCGCCGTGCGCGAAGCCAAGGACGGCGCCGACTTCGTCCGCCAGATCCAGGTCGAGACCGGGTTTCCCACCCGTGTGCTGTCGGGCGAGGAAGAGGCGCGCTACGCGGCCCTGGGCGTGCTGGCGGGCGCGCCCGACGCCACCGGCGTGGTCGGCGACCTGGGCGGCGCCAGCCTGGAGCTGATCCGACTGGAGGCCACCGGCGCGGGGCTGGGCGTCACCCTGCCGCTGGGCCCGTTCAGCCTGGGCCTGTCGGACGGCTTCGACCTGGAGAAGGTGCGGCGGCTGTGCGCCCAGCGCCTGGCTCCCGTGGCCGAGGCCTTCAAGACCGACGTCTTCCACGCGGTCGGCGGCGCCTGGCGCAACCTGGCCCTGCTGCACATGCGCCTGACCGGCTATCCGCTGCACGTGGTCCACCAGTACAGCATCAGCCGCGCCGAGGCCCTGGACGCCGCCCGCCTGGTCGCCCACCAGTCGAAAAGCTCGCTCGAGCGCATCGAGGGCATGAGCAAGAAGCGGTCGGAAACCCTGCCCTACGCCGCCGTGGTGTTGGAGCAGCTGATCGAGAGCCTGGACTTCAAGCGCATCGAGATCTCGGCCTACGGCGTGCGCGAGGGCCTGCTGTTCGAGGCCATGCCGCCCGGCGTGCGGCGGCTGGACCCGTTGATCGAGGGCTGCGCCTCGCTGGGCGCCAGGCAAGGCGTGGCCGACGAGCTGGGCGCGGCGCTCGACACCTGGCTGGCCCCGGCCTTCGCCCAGCTGCCGCCCTGTTTCGGCGAGCGCGACGGCGTCCTGGCCTCGGCCGCCTGCCGACTGGCCGACCTGGGCGCGCGCCTGCACCCCGATCATCGCGCCGACCTGGTGTTCGAGCAGGTGCTGCGCGCCCCGATCGCCGGCCAGACCCATCCCGAGCGCGCCTTCCTGGCCGCCGCCGCCTTCGCCCGCCACGCCACGGCCTTCGATCCTCCGGAGATCGACGTGCTGGAGCGCCTGCTCTCGCCCGCCCGCCTCCGGCGCGCCCGGGCCGTGGGCGCGGCCATCCGCCTGGGCTGCGACCTGTCGGGCCGCAGCGCCCCGCTTCTGGCCCGATCGCGCCTGACCATCGACAAGGGCGACCTGCTGCTGACCGCCGAGCCGGGCTATGCCGACCTGCTTCTGGGCGAGCAGACCGCCAAGCGGGCGGGCGCCTTGGCCTCGATTTTAGGCTTGAAGCTCAAAATTACAGCACTGTGAAATCTTAGGGTGGGTGCGCCCTGAGGTTGCGGCCCTGGCGTCGCAACGCCAAATTTCTGCGCCCGCGCGATTGCACATATCGAATAACGAGCAATTCCACGCCCTGACGTTGAGGGTTGGTAAGTGCCGATATGTGTCTAAAAAACAACGTTACGTTTCAGTAATGCAATGATTGTTGACCGAACGTCCCATCCGTCAGTAGCCCTTCTGCAACCGCACTCAGAAAACCTGAGTCGCTGGCCGCCATAGCGCCGTCAAAAGGCGCCTGAAACATTGGGGGTTACCACCTTGCAAACTAAACCCATGCGCGCGCGCCTCATGGCGTCGACGATGATTTGCGGCGCCGCCTTCGCCGTCCTCGGTGCTGGCCAGGCCATCGCCCAGACCGCACCCCAGGCCGCGCCGGCTCCCGAAGACACCCAGGTCGAAGAGATTGTCGTCACCGGCTCGCTGTTCCGCCGCACCGACACCGAGACGCCCTCGCCGGTCACCGTGATGACCTCGGAGAACCTGCAGCGCGCCGGCCTGACCACGGCCACCGACGCCATCCGCTCGGTTTCGGCCGACGGCGCCGGTTCGATCGGCACCGGCTTCCAGAGCGGCTTCAGCGCCGGCGGTTCGGCCGTTTCGCTGCGCGGCCTGGGCGTCTCCTCGACCCTGGTCCTGATCGACGGCCTGCGCTCGGCCAACTTCCCGATCAACGACGACGGCCACAACGCCTATGTCGACCTCAACAGCATCCCGTTCAGCCTGATCGAACGCATCGAAGTGCTGAAGGACGGCGCCTCGTCGACCTACGGCGCCGACGCCATCGGCGGGGTCGTCAACCTGATCCTCAGGCAGCAGTTCGAAGGCGTTTCCGGCAGCGCCGAAGTCGGCCAGAGCCAGGAGCGCGACGCGCGCCACAAGGCGTTCGACCTAACCCTGGGCTATGGCGACTACGCCGAGAAGGGCTGGAACGTCTATATCAACGGCGAGTACCAGAAGGACGGGCGGGTCACCAACCACAGCCGCGGCTTCCCCTACAACAACCAGGACCTGACCTCGATCGGCGGCCTGGACAACAACACCGCCGACAGCACCCTGACGACCGCCACCCCCACGGCCGTCGTCGTGCGCACCACCCAGAGCGACCTGAACAACCCGCTGACAGGCGGCGTGATCCCATTCGCCGACGGGACCTATATCGACTCCACGGGGGCGACCCAGCCGTACAGCAACTACTCCTCGCTAGGTTTGGGCACGTGCCTGGCCGGGACCTACACCGTCACCGGCGGTGGCGCCCGCGGCACGGGCTGCAAATACAATCTGGTCGATCTCTACAACCAGATCGCCCCGAAGCAGGAGCGCTACTCGGTCAATGGCCGCCTGAGCTTCCGGTTCAACGAGAACGTCGAGGGCTACCTGACGGGCAGCTTCTCGCACGACATGGTCAGCATCAAGAACCAGCCGCGCGCCCTGCGAGCCACCCAGCCGTTCGGCGGTTCGGCGAGCCTGGCCTCGACCAATCCCGGCATCGTGCTGCCGGTCTGGATCTGCACCTCGGGCGTCAACTGCGCCGACCCGGCCGCGGCCGGCCGTCGCCTGAACCCGAACAACCCCTACGCCACGGCCTTCGCCGGCAATCCGTCGCAAGGCGCCGCGCGGATCTACTACCTGTTCGGCGACATCCCGGCCGGCAGCGACCGCACCAACGAGGTCTTCCGCGGCACGGCCGGCCTGAAGGGCAGCATCGACGGCGACTGGAACTGGCGCGTCGAAGCCGTCGGCGCCAAGGACGAGCTGGAAATCGAGCAGTTCGGCTTCCTGAACATCGCCAACCTGCTGAACGCGATCAACACCGGCAGCTACGACTTCGTGAACCCGGGCAACAACAGCGCCCAGGTCCGCAACTTCATCTCGCCCACCGTGACCACGCCGTCGCACTCGACGATGTATTCGCTGGACGCCTCGATCACCAAGAAGCTCTGGACCCTGCCCGGCGGCGACATGCAGCTGGCCGTCGGCGCCCAGATCCGCAAGGAAGAGCTGGTCAACAACAACCAGAACGCCAAGCTGGACACCTATACGCTGACCACCTCCTCGGCGTTCGGCAAGCACACCGTCTCGGCCGGATATTTCGAAATCCTGGCTCCGGTGCTCGACCAGCTCGAGATCAACGCCTCGGGCCGGTACGACCACTATTCGGAAGGCTTCAGCCACTTCTCCCCGAAGGTCGGCGTCAAGTACACGCCGATGCGCCAACTGGCCTTCCGCGGCACCTACTCCCAGGGCTTCCGCGCCCCGACCTTCGCCGAATCCGGCGCCCGGTCGCAGTACGCGGGCTTCTCGACCTTCACCCCGCCGACCTCCTTCCAGAACGCCCACGGCGGCACGGTGGCGGGCGGCAACACCAACCCGTACGCCCAGGCCTATTCGCTGGGCGGCGGTTATGTCGGCAATCCGGACCTCAAGCCGGAAACCTCGCGCAGCTTCACGGCGGGCGTGATCGTTCAGCCCACCCCGTGGCTGAGCATGACGGTCGACTACTACGACGTGAAGAAGTCGGACCTGATCGTCGCCGGTCCGGCGCTCGGCGCGGCGCGCACCGCCTACTACACCAAGACCAATGTCACCGACGCGTGCGCCGCGGTCGCGGCCGTGGGCCCGGGCTATTCGTGCAACCTGGTCGACGGAATCGACCCGCTGTTCCCGACGGCCCTGCCCCGCGTGCTGATCATCAACGCGCCGTTCGTCAACGCCGACTACTCCAAGACCTCGGGCGTGGACTTCTCGGCCACGGCCAGGGCCGACCTGCCCTACGACGCCAAGCTGACCAGCCGCCTGGAAGTCACCCACGTGCTGAAATATGACCTGCACACCGCCACGGGCGTGCAGAAGTACGCCGGTACGCTGGGCCCGTACCAACTGTCCTCGGGCAACGGTACGCCGGACTGGCGGGGCAACTGGCAGAACACGGTCGAGTGGGGCCGCTACAGCCTGTCGGCCACCGCCTACTATGTCGGCAAGATCAAGTCGGTCGCCGCGGACCAGCGGGCCGACGTCAGCTGCGCCACCGGCAATCAGTACTATCCGGGGACGTCCGCCGCGAACCAGGAGATCGGCAACCGCTTCTGCTACATCAAGAAGTTCGTGAACGTCGATGTGAACGGCACGGCCCAGATCACGGACGCGGTTCAGGTCTACGGCAACATCGGCAACGTCTTCGACAAGGAGGCCCCGGTCGCGCCGGGCGCCTATGCCAGCGCCCCGAACTACCTGACGACCTTCCACTATCCCGGCCTGATCGGCCGGACCTTCAAGGTCGGCGTGCGCTTCACCTACTAGGCGCCGCATCCAGACGAAGAGACGGGGCCGGTTCCGAGAGGAGCCGGCCCTTTCTCTTTGGGCGTTTCGGCGCCCCGCGACATGCCGCCACACAGAACCTTGCTCGACGAGCACGGTTTGTTATCCACAGGCGTCGCAAGCTCCACCACATCAAAGGGGAGCACATCCATGCAGAAGCAGCGGATCGCCGAAGTCGAACACGTCGAAGACCACATCGTCGCCTTTCCCGCGCCCCGCGCGCGGCCTGAACTGAGACTCGCCAACGAAAACGACGTGTCGGTCGTCGGTCCTGCCCGCCGCCTGCAGAGCGACCTGGCCTACGCCTTCGCGGTCGACGCCGGTTGGTCGGTCAAGCGCACGGTCATCGTCGGCTGCGTGTTCCACGCCGTGATCCTGGGCTCCCTGGCCCTGGCGGCCAGCAACCTGATCCCGCACATCGCCCGCTAAGGAAGCGGAACGCCCTGTCGTCGAACGACGTTACGCAGGCGCGCAACCTTTACCGTTTCAACACGCGCGCATGCAATCTGGGGACATGGGCAGGGGGATAGACATCTTGAACGGCATGCCGGCGGGTCGCCGCGCGGTGCGCAGTCTGCTGATCCTGGGGGCGATCGTCGTGACGATCGTCGTCCTGGGCGGCTGCGCCCTGCTGGCTTTCGCCGCCGTGGCCGTCGACCGGCTGCAGGCGCGCGAAGAGCACGTCGTCGTCGAGCAGACGCTGGAACGATCCCTGGACCGGCTCGACAGCGACGTGGCCGCCGCGGCGGTCTGGGACCAGGCCTTCGAGACCATCCGTCCAGGCGTCGACCTGGCGTGGATGGACGGCGAGATGGGCTCCTACTACGCCAACAACCGCGGCGACGATCTGTCCGTCGTGCTGGATTCCGGCAACCGCCCTTTCTACGCCTGGGTCGACCAGGCCCGCGCGACGCCGCAAAGCCAGGCGAAGATGGTCGCCGCCGCCGCGCCCCTGATCGCCGAAGTCCGCCGCCAGGAAATCGCGGCGGCCAGGCTTCCCAAACCGACCGATCCGAACATCGCCACGGTCGCCGAAACCGCTCACGGCGTCGTCCGGGTGGACGGGCGGATCTATCTGGTCGCCCTTTCGACGATCACGCCGGAAAAGGCCGCGAGGCCGCGCGGCGAGAGTCCGGCGATGATCGTGATCTGCGCGCAGTTGGCCGACCGACACCTGCTGCCCGCCCTGGCCAGCGAGATGCGCATTCGCGGACCTCGCCTGCTGGCGGACCGTCCCGCCGACGGCGTGGCCGTCGCCCTGCGCGGCGCGGACGGCAAGACGCTGAGCTGGCTGGCCTGGTCGCCCAAGCAGCCGGGCCTGGACGCCGTTCGCCAGGCCGCGCCGCTGGTCCTGCCGGGCGTCCTGCTGCTGCTCGTCGCCGGCCTGGCCCTGGCGCTGCGCATCCGCCGGGTGCTGCGCGAACTGGACGCCTCGGAAGCCGGTCAGAAGGCGGCCCTGGTCGAGGTGCTCGAGGCCCGCGACCGCGCCCAGAGCGCCAACCTCGCCAAGTCGCAGTTCCTGGCCAATATGAGCCACGAAATCCGCACGCCCCTGAACGGCGTGCTGGGCATGGCCCAGGTGATGGAGCAGAGCGGCCTGGGCTCGCCGCATCGCGAGCACCTGAAGATCATCCGCGACAGCGGCGAGACCCTGCTGGCCATCCTCAACGACGTGCTGGACCTGTCGAAGATCGAGTCCGGCCGTTTCGAGCTCGACGACCACGTGTTCGACCTGGCCCAGACCGTGGCCGCCGCCTGCCGGCCCTTCGCCCTGCTGGCCCACCAGAAGGACGTCCAGTTCGTCACCGAGATCGCGCCCGACGCCCATGGGGCGTGGTGCGGCGACAGCGTGCGCCTGCGTCAGGTGCTGTCGAACCTGGCCTCCAACGCCGTGAAGTTCACCCCCGACGGCCGGATCCGGCTGAGCGTGGAGGCGACGCCCGAGGGACTGACCTTCACCCTGACCGACACCGGCATCGGCATCGCCCCCGAACACATCGCCAGCCTGTTCGAGAAGTTCGTCCAGGCCGACAGCTCGACCACCCGCAGGTTCGGCGGCACCGGCCTGGGCCTGGCGATCTCGCGCGAGCTGGTCGAGCGGATGGGCGGGACCCTGCGGATGGACAGCGCCCCGGGCAAGGGCTCGACCTTCGTCTTCCGCCTGCCGTTCGTGCGGGCCGACGCCGCCGACTATCTGGATCCCGAGCCTGGCGAGGGCGACATCCGCTCGCTGCGCATCCTGGCGGCCGAGGACAACGCCACCAACCAGTTCATCCTGCGCGCCCTGCTCGAGCCGGCCGGCGTCGACCTGCACACCGTGGCCAACGGCCGCGAGGCGGTGGACGCCTTCCACGCCGACGACTTCGACCTGATCCTGATGGACGTGCAGATGCCGGTGATGAACGGCATCGAGGCCACCCGGGCGATCCGCGAGCGCGAGACCGAACACCGCCTCTCGCCGACCCCGATCTTGGCCCTGTCGGCCAATGTCATGAGCCACCAGGTGGCCGAGTACACCCTGGCCGGCATGGACGGCGTCGTGGCCAAGCCCGTGGACGCCGGCAAGCTGATCGAGGCGATCGCCGCGGTGATGGAACGCGGGGCCGCCCAGGCGGTCTAGACCGCCTGCCCCTCCAGGGCTCGGGCCAGCGCCGCGTGCAGTCCGACGACCTCGAACGGCTTCTCGACGCAATCGGTCATGCCCGCCGCCGCGCAAGCCTCACGCTCGGCCGGCGAAACGCCGGCGGTGACCGCGATCACCGGCGTGACCGTGTTCGGACCCTGGGCGCGCAGGCGACGCGTGGCGTCCAGCCCGTCCAGTCCCGGCATGTTGACGTCCATCAGGATCACGTCGAAGCGCCGCGCGCTGGCGATCGTCAGGGCCGCCTCGCCATCGGCGGCGGTCTCGACCCGCAGCCCGAGCGCGCGCAGGATCTGGTCGAGAACCCGGCGATTGACCTCGTGGTCGTCGACCACCAGGGCCGTCGGAGCTCCGGTGAAGGCCTGGGGCGCAGTCGCCTGGGGCGTGGGCTCGGTCGGCGCGACGCCTTCCGGGGCCGGCAGGCTCAGAACGAAGCGCGCGCCGCCGCCGGCCGGAGCCTGGGCGATCAGGTCGCCGCCCATCAGCTGGGCCAGGTCGCGGCTGATCGACAGGCCCAACCCCGTGCCGCCAAAGGTCCGCGCGGTGTCGGCGCCCAGCTGGTCATAGGCGGTGAACAGGCGCGACAACTGCTCGGCGGTGAGACCCGGCCCCGTGTCGCTGACCGCCACGCTCAGCAGCCAGGCCTCGCCCTGGCGATGGGCCTCGACGGCGATCTCGACCCGGCCCTCGGCAGTGAACTTGATGGCGTTGGACAGCAGGTTGTTGAGGATCTGGCGGATGCGGACGGGATCGCCGCGCAGCCAGGCCGGCAGATCACGGCCGCCCGTCATCTTCAGCGACAGGCCCTTGGCCTTGGCGCCCGCCCGCCAGAACCGCACGGTGTCGCTGACCAGGGCCTTGGGATCGAAATCCAGGACCTCGACGCTCATGCGGCCGGCCTCGATCTTGGAATGGTCGAGCAGGTCGTTGAGCAGGCTTCGCATCATGGCTCCGGCGTCGGCGATCAGGGCGCCCTTGTCCTGGGTCCGGGCGTCGGCGGTGTCTCGCGCGAGATCAGCGGCCCCGCTGAGGATCGCGCCCAGCGGCGTGCGCAGTTCGTGGCTGACCATGGCGATGAAGGCCGACTTGGCCGCCGTCTGGGCCTCGGCGATCCTACGCGCGGCGCGTTCGGCCGCGAAGGTGCGGTGCGACCAGGCGAACACCAGACCCAGCACCAGGGTGAACAGCCCCACGCCGACGATATAGTACGGCGCCATCCGGTCCTGCGCCGTGTCGCTGACGAACGGCAGGACGAACATGTAGGCCATGTGCGGCGTCACCGCCGCCACGAAGGCCGCCACGCAGCCCTCAGCGCCCATCAGGGCGGTCAGCACCGAACCGGTGGCCAGCACCACGGCGGCGGCGGACGCAATGGGCGTTCCGATCGCCCACATCGGTACGACCACCCAACCGAATACGACGGCCAGGAGGACGTCGGCGGCGATGGCGTACGCCACGGCGCGACCGGGCGCGGGCCGTTTCAGGAAGTCCCTGAGCGCGGCGTATTCGACGAGCTGGGCCACCAAGCTGGCGACGCCCCAGGGGATCAGGAAGGCGAAGGTGGACCGCCACCCCAGCATCGCGCAGAGCACGACGATGATGAAAACGCGCAGCGGAATCTGGCGCTGATGGGAAACCGCCGCGGGCCTATAGGCTTCGGCCAAGCTGTCCCATGTCACACGCACACCAAAGTCCCCCGACCGAGCTGACGCCGGACGCTGGAGGACCGCGATCCTCCCGCGCCCTTAGTCCGGCTTGGGCGCGCGGCGCACTTCCACCACACGAACACGGGTCCCGTCCAGCACTAGAGCCAGTTCGCCGCGCTTGATCTTCAGGGCGTCCGAACCGAACGCCTCCAGACGCCAGCCCTGCAGGGCCGGGGTGTCGGCCTCGTCGTTGGCGGCGATCTTTTCCAGGTCCGAGACCGTGGCGATCAGCTTGGAGGCCACGCCGGCCTCCTCGGCGCGGGCCTTGAGCAGCACCTTCAGCAGTTCGACGACCGCGCCGGCCGAGGCGGGCGGCGGCGGGCCGGACTTTTCGAGCACCGGGGCGTAGCCCTCGGGATCGGCCAGGGCGGCCTTGATCGCGGCCAGCAGGTCGGGACCGAACTTGGAGCCGCCGAAGCCCTTGGGCACGCTGCGCAGGGTGTTGAGCCCGTCCAGCGAGGTCGGGGCCTGGGTGGCCAGCTCGTCGATGGCCTCGTCCTTCAGGATGCGGCCGCGCGGCTGGTCGCGGGTCTGGGCGGTGCGCTCGCGCCAGGCGGCCACGGCCTTGAACACCGCCAGGTACTTGGCGGCGGTCTTGCGCGGACGCAGGCGGCGCCAGGCCTTCTCCGGATCGACGTCGTAGGCCGCCGGATCGTTGAGCGCCTTCATCTCCTCTTCCACCCAGGCCAGGCGTCCGGCCTTTTCGAGGCGGTCGCGCAGGATGGGGAACAGGGTCGCCAGGTGAGTGACGTCGGCGACGGCGTAGGTCAGCTGGGCGTCGCTCAGCGGGCGACGGGCCCAGTCGGTGAAGCGGCTGGACTTGTCCAGTTCGATCTTCAGCATCTGGCGGACCAGGGCGTCGTAGGCGATCTGCTCGCCGAACCCGGCGGCCATGCCGGCCACCTGGGTGTCGAACAAGGGCGTCGGCATGGCGTTGAGATTGTTGAAAATCTCGACGTCCTGGCGAGCGGCGTGGAACACCTTCAGGATCGAGGGATCGCGCAGGACCTCGAGCAGCGGCTCAAGGTCGATGCCATCGGCCAGCGGGTCGATACAGGCTTCGGTGTCCGGCGAGGCCACCTGGATCAAGCACAGCTTGGGCCAGTAGGTGGTTTCGCGCATGAACTCGGTGTCCACGGCGATGAAGGGCTGTCCCTTCAACTCATTACAGAACGCCGCCAGCTCAGCGGTAGTGGTGATCGTCGTCATCGGCTGCTAATAGCCTCGCGCACCCCCGAGTCTGCAAGCACAAGCTTGAGGTGTGCGGCAAGTTTCCTTTCAAAAACGGCCCGTTGGGCCGTCTTCGAGCCAGAGCGAACGCATGAGCGACCCCCAAAACGGCCTTACCTACGCCCAGGCCGGCGTCGATATCGATGCGGGCAACGCCCTGGTCGAGGCGATCAAGCCCCTGGCCAAGGCCACCCGCCGCCCCGGCGCGGACGGCGGCCTTGGCGGCTTCGGCGCCCTGTTCGACCTGAAGGCGGCCGGTTACGACGACCCGCTGCTGGTCTCCACCACCGACGGCGTCGGCACCAAGCTGCGCATCGCCATCGACGCCAAGATGCACGCCACGGTCGGCATCGACCTGGTGGCCATGTGCGTCAACGACCTGCTGGCCCAAGGCGCCGAGCCGCTGCTGTTCCTCGACTACTTCGCCACCGGCAAGCTGGACCTCGAGGTCGCCAAGAGCGTGGTCGCCGGCATCGCCGACGGCTGCAAGCTGGCCGGCGCGGCCCTGGTGGGCGGCGAGACGGCCGAAATGCCGGGCATGTACAGTGACGGTGAGTACGACCTGGCCGGCTTCTCGGTCGGCGCGGTCGAGCGCGACGGCGTGCTGCCCAAGCTGGACAAGCAGCGGGCCGGCGACGTGATCATCGGCATCGGCTCGTCGGGCCCGCACTCCAACGGCTATTCGCTGGTGCGCCGCGTGGTCGAGCGCTCGGGCCTGGCCTGGGACGCCCCCTGCCCGTTCGAGGACGGCAAGACCCTGGCCGAGGCCCTGATGGCCCCGACCCGCATCTATGTGAAATCGATCCTGCCCCTGCTGCAGTCGGGCCGGGTCAAGGGCGGCGCCCACATCACCGGCGGCGGCCTGATCGAGAACCCGCCGCGCTGCATCGCGCAGGGCCTGGTCCCCGAGTTCGACTGGAACGCCTGGCCCCTGCCCCCGGTCTTCGACTGGTTGCAGCGCGAAGGCGGCATCACCGACCACGAGCTGCGCCGCACGTTCAACTGCGGCGTCGGCTTCATCCTGGTGGTCGCGGCATCCGACGCCGAGCCGGTGCTGGCCGCCCTGCTGAACGCCGACGAAGATGCGTTTATCTGCGGGCAATTGGTTCAAGCCTAGCGCCTTCCTTCTCCCCTTGCGGGAGAAGGTGGCCTGCGAAGCAGGTCGGATGAGGGGTCGTACCGCCGTTCGCGGCTGACCTTGCCTTCGACCCCTCATCCGTCGGCCTTCGACCGACACCTTCTCCCGCAAGGGGAGAAGGATTGGGAAGCGATATGACCCAACGCACCAAGGTCGCCGTCCTCATCTCCGGCCGGGGCTCCAACATGGAGGCCCTGGTCCGGGCCGCCCAGGACCCCGCCTGCCCGTTCGAGATCGCCCTGGTGCTGTCGAACAAGCCCGAGGCCGGAGGCCTGGTCACCGCCGCGGCCGCCGGGATCGAGGCCCTGGCCGTCGACCAGAAGCCCTTCGGCAAGGACCGCGAGGCGCATGAACGGGCCATCGACGCCGCCCTGCGCGAGCGCGGGATCCAGGTCGTGGCCCTGGCCGGATACATGCGCATCCTGACGCCGTTCCTGGTCGAGGCCTGGGAAGGCCGGATGCTGAACATCCATCCGTCCCTGCTGCCCGCCTATCCGGGCCTGGACACCCACGGCCGGGCCCTGAGCGCCGGCGAGGTCGAGGCCGGCTGCACCGTCCACCTGGTGACCGCCGGCGTCGACGAAGGCCCGGTCCTGGGCCAGGCCCGCGTGCCGATCCTGCCCGGCGACACCGAGCACATGCTGAGCGACCGCGTGCTGGAGCAGGAGCACAAGCTCTATCCGGCGACCTTGGCCGAGTTCGTTCGGAGCCTCTAGCCGGCGCCAGCCCGCCGCTCGGCCCAGGCGCTGCTCGCCGCCAGGACCGCCAGCAGGCCCGCCGGCGCCCATAGGGCTGAAGTCCCCATCCTGAGATAGGCCGCCGCGCCCAGCGCGCCGCCGAGGCTGAGGCCCGCCCACAGCAGGACATAGGGACCCCAGGCCCAACGATCGCCGCCGCTCAACGCCGCGGCGATGCGCTGCCCGGCCTTGACCAGGGCCCCGGTCATGTAGGTCAGGCCAACCCCCACGTCGCCGTTGCGCTGGAACACCGCGTTCTCCGCGCCCATGGCCAGAACCATCGCCGCCGCCCCGGCCACGTCGAAACCCGTCGCGAAGAGGCCGGCGCTCGCGGTCAGCAGCGCCGCCTCCAGGGCCAGGATGGCTGACCGCCTGTCCTCGCCGACCCGTCGGGCGACCAGCGCGCCCAGGACGACGCCGACGACGAACAGGCCGATCAGCGCCAGGGCGGTCCGCGCCGTCGTCCAATGCCCCATCGCCAGACCGACCCCCAGCCGGGTGGAGTTGCCGCTCATGAACGAGACGAAGAAGCCGCCGAGCTGGAGAAAGCCGATGGCGTCGACATAGCCGGCGATCGCCGACAATCCGGCGGCCAGCACCACCTCGCGTCGGCGATAGTCCTTCATGGGCGCCCCTCGATGGTCTTCGTCCGATCGTCGCCGATCCCCACGCGGCCTGTCATGGAAAATCAGCGACCACCCTTCTCGTGGGGTCTCGGCGAACCGAAACGCCCTCGACTTGCACCAGGGCGAACTTCGGTGCGTTGCGACGCCGGGAAAAGCGGCTGTGGCTGCGTCCCTGGGCGGCGCCTCGCGACAAGCCGTCAAATCGACGCCGCCCTAAATTGACGCACGGTCTGTTGCGGATCTGACTGGCAGTGCTCTCGCGGGAGAGATCGGGCCCCGGCCCGGCGCTGAAGGCGAAACCGCCCCGGAAACGCTCAAGCAGAAGGACCGCGACGGCCTCGAAACGCTGGAAAGCAGGGCGCGTCTGCGTGCGTCCTCGCCGAAGGAGCAAGGCGCCCTCGTCGATCGGACGAGGCGCTGAATCTCTCAGGCGCCAAGGACAGCGGGGGTGCGGAAGGCGAGCCACGTCGGTTCGCCACGACCCTCGCGTGGACCTTCATGACCTGATCCTCAAATCGGATATCGTCATTTCGAACGTATAGACGTTTTGCGTGATAGTTTCCGTAACTATCGCGCCGCAACTATTTGCATCTACAATCTAGCAAATGATCGATGGTCATAATTTATACATGAATGTGCCAATTTTGACCGTGCATTTATATTCGCAACTCGGACAGTCTTTCTAAGTTTACTGCGATAGGCAGACCATCGAGCTTGGCCTCAGTCAAAAGATTGGGGATAATCATGACGAACACGCGTCTTTCACCGGCCTCGCGCCATTTCCGGGCCTTGCTGCTGGCCGCCTCGGTGCTCGGAGGCGCGACGCCCGCCCTGGCCCAGGAAGCCGACAAGAGCTCGACCGTCGACGAACTGGTGGTCACCGGGGCCCGGGTGTCGGAGGCCAGCGTCGCCATCGGCACCGACCACGCCACCGCCACGGTCTCGATCACCCGCGAGGCCCTGCTGTCGGCCCCGGCCGGCGTGACCGGCCTGAAGATGCTGGAGAGCCTTCCCGGCTTCAACGTCCAGGCCAACGACGCCCTGGGCATGTACGAGTTCGGCAATTCGGTCTCGGTGCGGGCCTTCAACTTCCAGCAGATCGGCTTCCTGCTGGACAACATCCCGATGGGCCGCAGCGACCAGTTCGGCGGCAGCCCGATCTACCGCTACGTCGACAACGAGAACCTGCTGCGCGTGACCGCCTCGTCGGGGGCCGGCGACGTCTCGCTGCCCAGCTATGCGTCGCTGGGGCCCATCGTCGACTACTTCACCCAGAAGCCGTCCGACGAATTCGGCGGCGCGGCCAGCGGCACCCTGGGCAGCGACGCCCTCAAGCGGGGCTTCCTGCGCCTGGAGACCGGCAAGATCGGTCCGGTTTCGGCCTATGTCAGCGGTTCGTGGATCAAGGGCGACCTGTGGCGCGGCCCGGGCACGATCGACCGCAAGCACTATGAGGGAAAGCTGCGCTACGAGCTGCCGACCGGCGGCGACATCACCTTCCAGACCGTCCACAACGACTATTTCGACTACGACAGCCCCTCGATCACCAAGCTGCAGTACGGCGGCCGGGCCGGCGACGTGTTCGGGCGATCGGGCCGCGACTTCGCCTATATCGGCTATGTGCCGCCGTCGGGCGCGCCGGGCACCGCGGCGTCGTCCTCGAACCTCCCGCGCACCCTGATCAACGGCGTGGAGGGCCCGACCTATTCCAACGCCAACTACGCCCAGTACTACAAGTTCGCGGTCAACAAGCGGAAGGACCACCTCTACGGCCTGACGATCGACACCCCGATCACCGAAACCCTGAGCGTGGTCGCCACCGGCTATTACGAGGACAAGGGCGGCTACGGCGTGTCGCCCGAGGCCTACGCCACCTCGCTGACCAGCTACAACAACGAGCGCCTGATCGTGCCGGGCCTGACCGCGCCCAAGGGCATCCAGTACGGGCTGTCGGGCGTGGACGGCACGCGCAAGGGCGTGACCGGCAAGCTGGCGTGGGAAGTGGGCTTCAACACGCTGGAGGTCGGCCTGTGGCTCGAGGACGACGACTATCACCGCACCCAGGCGCGCTACAACGTGGAGAACGGCAATCCGGACGGCGCGCCGCTGCTGAACGAGCCGGTCCACCTGCAGCGCAACTACACCTCGACCCGCCAGACCACCCAGTACTTCGTCAAGGACACCCTGAGCCTGATCGACGACCGGCTGAAGATCGAGCTGGGCTTCAAGGGTACGGACATCGACTACGAGATCAGCGGTTACCGCAATCCGGCCGACTACATCAACAAGCGCCAGCCGACCCTGAAGGACAACTGGAAGGACGGCTTCCTGCCGCAGGTCGGCCTGGTCTACAACGTCAACGGCCGCGACCAGGTGTTCTCGTCCTATTCGGAGAACATGGCCCTGCCCCGCGGCGCCGACGACGTGTTCTCGGCCGCCAGCCCGCTGGTGGCCGGCCCCGATCCCGAAACCGCCAAGAACCTGGAACTGGGCTATCGCGCCAACCGCGCGACGTTCAACGCCTCGTTCGTGGTCTACAGCACCAAGTTCGAGAACCGCCTGCAGTCCTTCGCGGCCGAGGTGCCCGGCAGCGGCGGCCAGACCGAGACCTTCTTCCAGAACGTCGGCGCGGTGAAGGCCTACGGGGCCGAGTTCAGCGGCCAGTGGAAGCCGGACCTGCTGGGCGGCAAGGTCTATTTCAACACCAACCTGTCGTACAACAAGTCCAAGTTCCAGGACGACATCCCCAACTACTTCGCCACCGTTCAGCCGGCGACAGGCACGCGCACCCTGTATCTGGACGGCAAGATCGTGCCCGACTTCCCCACCTGGGTGATGCAGGCCGGGGTGACGGTCGAGCCCTTCGACGGTTTCGTGTTCAACTTCTCGGGCCGCCGGATCACCGACCGCTACACCAACTTCGACAATTCCGAGGAGGTGGGCGAGTACACGATCTTCAACGCCTATCTGGACCTCGGCGACGGCTTCGGAGCCGGCCCGTTCAAGCAGATCAAGACCCGGGTCAATGTCGATAACATCTTCGACAAGGACTATCTGGGCACGATCGGGACCACGGTGAACACCGCGGCCACCTTCCGGCCCGGCTCGCATCGGACGATCCAGTTCACCCTCTCCGCCGACTTCTAGGTCCACGATCCGGCCGGTCTCTCGCGAGGCCGGCCGGACAGTTTTCGAGTGCTCGCATGACCCGCTTTCCGCTGTTGGCCGCCGTCTCGGCCCTGGCCGTCCTTGCCTCTTCCTCGCTTTCCTCGCCGGCTTGGGCCGCCGAGACCGCCGCCTCGGTCCGCAAGATCCACGAGGGCCTGCTGACCCTCGACACCCACCTGGACACCCCGGCCAATTTCGGCCGCCCCGGCTGGGACATCCTGGACCGCCACGACGCGGCCAAGGACGGCTCGCAGATCGACTATCCGCGCATGGTCGAGGGCGGGCTGGATGGCGGCTTCTTCGCCATCTACACGCCCCAGGGGCCGCGCACGCCCGAGGCCACCCGCGCCGCCCGCGACGGGGCCCTGATCCGCGGCGTCGAGATCCGCGAGATGGTCGCCAAGCACGGCGACAAGTTCGGCCTGGCGCTGAAGGCCGACGACGCCGCCAAGATCGCCGCCCAGGGCAAGCGCGTGGTCTTCATGAGCGTCGAGAACAGCTATCCGATGGACGGCGACATCACCTTGCTGTCCAGCTTCTACGCCCTGGGCGTGCGCATCTCGGGCTTGGCGCACTTCAAGAACAACGACATGGCCGACAGCGCCACCGACAAGCCCGAGTGGAACGGCCTGTCGCCGCTCGGAAAGTCGTTCGTGGCCGAGGCCAACCGGCTGGGCGTGGTGCTGGACGGCTCGCACTCGTCCGACGCGGTGCTGGACCAGCTGATCGCCCTGTCCAAGACCCCGGTGATCCTGACGCATTCGGGCTGCAAGGCGGTGTTCGACCACCCGCGCAACGTCGACGACGCCCGCATCAAGGCCCTGGCCGACAGCGGCGGGGTGATCCAGGTCGACGCCTATTCCAGCTATCTGATCGACACGCCCAAGAATCCCGACCGCGAAGCCGCCATGGCCGCCCTGATGGCCAAGGTCGGGGCCCGCAACAAGATGACCGAGGAGCAGCGCGCCGCCTTCATGGCCGAGCGCAACGCCATCGACGCCAAGTGGCCGGTGACCAAGGCGACCTTCCAGGACTTCATGAACCACCTCAACCACGCCCTGAAGGTGGCCGGGGTCGACCACGTCGGCATCGGCATCGACTTCGACGGCGGCGGCGGGGTCACCGGCCTGAACGACGCCTCGGACTACTGGAAGATCTCCCAGGCCCTGCTGGCCGAAGGCTACACCCGGGCCGACCTGGAGAAGATCTGGAGCGGCAACGTCCTGCGCCTGCTGCGCGCGGCCGAGGCGGCGAAGGCGCCGGCGGGGTGACCCGCCGGCCCGCCGGTCACTTCCCCGGGAAGACCTCCACGGTCACCTTGTCGATCCTGCCGGTGAACTTGAACGGCAGCTTGTAGGTCCAGTCGACGGGCGAGCCGTTGTCGAGGCCGATGTCCAGCCCCTCGAAGATGGCGAACTGGATCGGCACGGAGTGTTCGATCCGCCCGCCGGCGACCTTCTTGCCGCCGGCCTTGAGCGTGATCTCGCCGCCCTTGCCCATGCCGCCGCCGTCATACTTGAAGTCGACCTCGATCACCGTCTTGCCGGCCGGCAGGGCTTCCTCGGCCGCGAAGGTGGGCCGCGCGAAGCTCAGGTAGTTGTAGACGAACACCGGCTTGCCCTCGCGCAGATACAGGCCATAGCCGCCTTCCGAACCACCCTGGGTGATGATCATGCCGCTGGCCTTGTCGTCGGGCAGATTCACCTCGGCCTTGATCGACCACGACTTGTTGAGCATCGGCAGGCAGGCCGCGCCCGGCAGCGCCGTCATGCCCTCGTAGTAGACGGCCTTGGTCCGCTTGCCGACCGGGTTGGGACGGCCCATGGCCTCGGCGTTCATGCGGATAGTCGCGCGCCAGTCCAGCGGCAGGACGCTGTACTTGGACGCCTCGGCCCACCACAGGTCCTGGAGTTCGCGCAGCTTCTCCGGATTGTCCTTGGCCAGGTCCCTGGCCTGGGAAAAGTCCTCGTCGACCTTGTAGAGCTCCCAGATGGCGTGGTCGGGATTCCAGTTCTCGTCCCGGGCCGGCGCCCAGGGCACGAAGGACGGCGCCGAGGCCATCCAGCCGTCGTGATAGAGGCCGCGGTTGCAGCCCAGCTCGAAGTACTGGGTGTTGCGCTTGCTCGGCGCCTTGGCGTCGTCGGCGGTGAAGGCGAAGCTGATCCCCTCGATCGGCTTCTGCGGCACGCCGTTGAGCTCCACGGGCGCGGTGACGCCGGCCCACTCGTAGAGGGTCGGCACGATGTCGATCACGTGCAGGAACTGGTCGCGCAGTCCGCCCTTGTCCTTGATGCCCTTGGGCCAGCTGATGATCAGCGGATTGCGGGTGCCGCCGAAATGGCTGGCCACCTGCTTGGTCCACTGGAACGGCGTGTTCATCGCGTGGGCCCACGACGACGGGAAGTGGTTGAAGTGCTTGGGTCCGCCCAGTTCGTCGATGGCCTTGAGGTTGTCCTCCCACTTCTCGGGAAAGCCGTTGAAGAACAGGTTCTCGTTCAGCGAGCCCTCCAGCCCGCCCTCGGCGCTCGAGCCGTTGTCGCCGGCGATGTAGAGGATGATGGTGTTGTCGGCGTCGGGCAGCTCCTTCACGGCGTCGATCACCCGGCCCATGGCCTCGTCGACCTGGGCGCCGTAGCCGGCGAAGCACTCCATCATCCGGGCGTAGAGCCGCTTCTGGTCGGCGTTCAGGCCGTCCCAGGCCGGCAGGCCCTTGGAGCGTTCGGTCAGCTGGGTGTCGGGCGGCACGACGCCGAGCTTGATCTGCCGCTCGAGGGTCTTCTCGCGATAAGCGTCCCAGCCGTCGTCGAACTGCCCCTTGAACTTGTCGATCCAGTCCTTCGGCGCCTGGTGCGGCGCATGGGTGGCGCCCGGGGCGACGTAGAGGAAGAAGGGTTTGTCCGGCGCGATGCTCTTGGACCGGCGCACCCACTCGATGGCCTTGTCGGCCAGGTCCTCGGTCAGGTGGTAGTCGGGATCGTCCCAGGCCGGCACGAGGTTGTGGTTCTCGTACAGCACCGGATGCCAGTGGCTCATGTCGCCGGCGTTGAAGCCGTAGAAATAGTCGAAGCCCAGGCCGTTGGCCCAACGCTCGAAGGGACCGATCGGGCTGGTCTCCCAGGTGGGCGTGTTGTGGTTCTTGCCGATCCAGGCGGTCATGTAGCCGTTCTGGCGCAGCACCTCGCCGACCGTGCCGCAGGTCTTGGGCAGCACGCAGCAATAGCCGTCATAGCCCGTGGCCAGCTCAGTGATGCCCGCGAACGAGGTCGAGTGGTGGTTGCGGCCGGTGATCAGGGCCGCCCGCGTCGGGCTGCACAGGGCCGTGGTGTGGAAGCGGTTGTAACGCACCCCCTCCTTGGCCAGCCGGTCCATGGTCGGCGAAGGCACGCCGCCGCCGAAGGTCGAGAACTGGCCGAAGCCGACGTCGTCCAGCAGGATCAGCACGATGTTCGGAGCGCCCTCGGGCGGGGGCGCCGGCTGGGGAAACTGCGCGGGATCGGAGTCCTTGAACGTTCTGCCGACCTGGCCGGTGAAATGGAAATCGGGGCGTGGCAGGTGGTCAGGGGTGGTGGGCGCGGCCATGGCGGGTCCTCGACATCGGAAAAATCGCTGGACCGGACGCTAGGAGGCGAAACCCAAGGGGGACATCGGAGCGATCCCCTCGGCTCGTCGGGAAAATTACGGACCAGGTTTCCCGAGTCGCCTCACGCGCACGAAAAAGGCCGGCGGATCGCTCCGCCGGCCTCTTCGGTGTCGGTAGGGCGCGAGCCTTAGCCGACGATCTCTTCGTCCTTGAAGAACTGGGCGATTTCGATGCCCGCGTTCTCGAGGCTGTCCGAACCGTGGACCGAGTTCTCGCCGATCGACAGGGCGAACAGCTTGCGGATCGTGCCCTCGTCGGCGTTGTCCGGGTTCGTGGCGCCCATCACTTCGCGGTACTTCAGGACGGCGTTGTCGCCTTCCAGCACCTGGACGACCACCGGTTCGGCGGTCATCTGGGCGACGAGTTCGCCGTAGAACGGGCGCTCGGCGTGGACTTCGTAGAACTTCTTGGCTTGAGCGTCGCTCAGCTTCACGCGGCGCTGGGCCACGATGCGCAGGCCGGCTTCCTCGATCACGGCGTTGATCTTGCCGGTCAGGTTGCGACGCGTCGCGTCAGGTTTGATGATCGAGAAGGTGCGTTCGGTCATGATCCGAAAATCTCACAGAGAAAGTTTGTCGATTGGGAGGTTGCGGGCTTATAGCCGGGCGCCTCCTCCCCGCCAACCCGCCGCGTAACCTTAAATCATATGCTCCAGATCAAAGACCTGACGTTCAACGCCTGGGGTCGGAAGTTTTTCGACCGCGCCAGCGTCAGCCTGCCGCCCGGCGCCAAGGTCGGACTGATCGGGCGCAACGGCGTCGGCAAGTCCACGCTGTTCAAGCTGATCCTGGGCCAACTGCACGCCGGCGACGACGAGATCAGCCTGCCCAAGAGCGCGCGGATCGGGTCGGTGGACCAGGAGCACCCGGCCACGCCCTTCACGCTGCTGGAGACCGTGCTGGAGGCCGACGAGGAGCGCCACCGCCTGCTGACCAGCCTGGACACGGCCGATCCCGAGGAAATGGGCGAGATCTGGGCCCGGCTGATCGAGATCGACGCCGACGCCGCGCCCGCCAAGGCCTCTGAAATCCTGGTGGGCCTCGGCTTCACCCAGGAAGACCTGACGCGGCCGATGGCCGAGTTCTCCGGCGGCTGGCGCATGCGCGTGGCCCTGGCCGCGGCGCTGTTCGCCGAGCCGGACATGCTGCTGCTGGACGAACCGACCAACTACCTGGACCTGGAAGGCGCCCTGTGGCTGGAGGCCCGCCTCCAGAAGTACCCGCACACCGCCCTGATCGTCAGCCACGACCGCGAACTGCTCAACAACAGCTGCACCCACATGCTGCACCTGGCCGGCGGCAAGCTGGAGCTCTACACCGGCGGCTACGACGACTTCGAGGAGCGCCGCGCTGAAAAAGCGCGCCTCCAGTTGTCGGCCAAGGCCAAGCAGGACGCCGAGCGCGCCCACCTGCAGGCCTTCGTCGACCGCTTCAAGGCCAAGGCCTCCAAGGCGGCGCAAGCACAGTCCCGCATGAAGCGCCTGGCCAAGATGCAGCCGGTGGCCACCACGATCGAGGAGCGCGTCGCGCCCTTCACCCTGCCCTCGCCGCCCCGCCCGTTGCCGCCGCCGCTCATCCGGCTGGAGCGCGCCAATGTGGGCTACGAGGAAGGCCGCTCGATCCTCAAGAACCTCAACCTGCGCATGGACCTGGACGACCGGATCGGCCTGCTGGGCGTCAACGGCGCGGGCAAGTCGACCTTCGCCAAGATGATCGCCGGCGCGCTGGGCGTGCAGTCGGGCGAGTTCCACCGCGACCGCAAGATGCGGGTCGGCTGGTTCCACCAGCACCAGATCGAGGCGATGGATCCGGACGACACCCCGCTGGAGATCATCCGCCGAGCCATGCCGGACGCTTCGGAGAGCTCGCGCCGTTCGAAATTGGCCCAGTTCGGCCTGGGCTTCGAGAAGCAGGAGACCACGGTCGCCAACCTGTCGGGCGGCGAGCGTGCCCGCCTGCTGCTCAACATGGTGGCGATGGACGCGCCGCACATGCTGATCCTCGACGAGCCGACCAACCACCTGGACATCGACAGCCGCCGCGCCCTGCTGGACGCGCTGAACGACTACGAGGGCGCGGTGATCCTGATCACCCACGACCGCTCGCTGATGGAGCTGGTCGCCGACCGCCTGTGGCTGGCCGCCGACGGCACCGTCAAGCCGTTCGACGGCGACATGGACGAGTACGCCAAGTTCGTGCTGGACCGCGCCAAGCAGGCCGTGAAGCCGACCCAGGTCGACCGCGAGCCCACCAAGGCCGAACCGGCCGCTCCGGCCAGGAAGACCGTCGCCATCGAGCCCCTGAAGCGCAAGATCGAGGCCGCCGAGCAGGTGGTCACCCGCCAGACCCGCCAGATGGCCGAGCTGGACGCCCAGTTGGCCGATCCGCAGCTCTACAAGAACCCGACCAAGGTGGCCGAACTGACCAAGCGCCGCGACAACGCCAAGTCCAAGCTGGACGAGGCCGAGGCGACCTGGATGGCGCTGGCCGAGGAACTGGCGGAGGCCCAGGCCTAGGCTTAAGCTTCCGGGCGTTTCTTGCCCGGAGCCCTCGCCGTGACCGACGTCGTCGACCGAAGCGCCGTCTTCGAGGCCATCTGGGCCGAGAACCTGTGGGGCTCGTCCGAAAGCCGCTCGGGTCCCGGCTCGGAGATCGAGCGGACCGCGCCCTTTCGCGCCGCCCTGGCCGATTTCCTGGTTCGGGTCGGCGCGCGCAGCCTCTACGACGCGCCGTGCGGCGACTACCACTGGATGCGCCGCGTGGCCCTGCCCGAGGGCCTGGCCTATGTCGGCGCCGACATCGTCGCCCCGATGATCGACGCGCTCCAACGCGACCACGGTGGCGAGCATCGCCGGTTCGTCGTCGCCGACATCGTCACCGATCCGCCGCCGGCAGTCGATGTCTGGCTCTGCCGCGAAAGCCTGTTCCACCTGAGCCTGGACGAAGCTCGGCGAGTGATCGCCCACTGGCGGGCCTCGCCGATCACCTACCTGCTGGCGGCCAGCACCCCGACCGTGACTCGCAACGGCGACATCCGGGCGGGCGAGTGGCGGCGCTGAACATGGAGCTGGACGATTTCGACCTGGGCCCGCCCATCGCGCGCATTCCCGACGGCTCGCCGCGCGACGTCCACAAGGTGATCGGGGTCTGGGCGCGGGATTCACGGTAAACGCGTCTAAACCACGTCTCTTAGCCAATATGTGAGATCCAAGGGCCTATTCCTGCTCGCATGAGTTCAGGAACCGCGTCCCGAAATCACATCGTCGCCAACCCGGAAGGCCTGTCGGCCGAGTCGGTGCTGGCGGCTTTCGGCCAATGGCTGGACCAACGCCTGGCCGACGCCATGCGCCTGGACATGGACCTGGCGTTCCGCGACCGCCCGTTCGACATCGAGATCGGCCGCACGCCGCCGCTGGTCGGCTGGGAGCATCGCTATCTGCAGCCCGGCGCCCCGGCCCCGCGCGGCAAGATGTGGACCGTCTATCGCCTGCAGGACCAGACCGGCCGCCCCGCGCCGCTGCTCAAGCACGCGGATGACTACGCCGACACCATGACCCCGCTGCTGGGCGAGCTGGGCTATCTGGGCGTGTTCGACGGCGAGCCGGCGCTGTTCCCGGGTGTTGGAACGCGCTAGCAGCGGACTAGGGCTTCAGCGCCAAGCTCTTCACCTGAACCGCCGCGCCGTTCGAGCGCAACACGATGGTGTTCCGCCCCGCCAGCAGGCGCGCTTTCGACAGCTGAACCGCCGTCCAGGCGGCCCCGGCCGTCGTGACCGCCACGTCGGCCGCCTCGCCGTTCACCGCCGCCGACAGCTTGCCCGCGCCACGCGCCGACACCGTCAGGTCGTAGGCGCCCGCCTTGTCGGCCACGACCGTGTACTTCACCCACTCGCCGTCGCCGAAGTCCTCGACGTAGGGCGTTCCGTCCGCCTCGCGGGCGATGTCGACGCCGTCGTTGCGGTAGGTCCGGCCGTTGTTCCACAGGGTCCGCTGGCCGCCGGTCGAGACGTGGTAGTTGGCCGTGTCCTTGTCGGCATAGGCCTGACCCAAGGCGCCCAGGTCGTAGTCGACGGCGGCGATCGTCGCGCCCTTGGCTCCGATCCGGTGATCCTTGAACGGTCGCGTCGTGTCGTCATGCGGCTGGCGGATCATGGCGTCGACCACGTCCGGATGCTGGAGGTTGTTCTCGAACCGGACGTCCTTGGACGCCAGGGTCATCAGCGCCCCATAGGCCTCGTCGGCGGTCGGCTGCGGGCCCTTCTTGGTCCAGTAGTCGACCAGCTTGGCGTAGGCGGGATTGGGCGTCACCTCGAGCGGCTGGTTGAAGCCGATCTTCTTCAGCGGCCAGAACGCCCAGCCGATCTCGTGCTTCTCGACCAGGGCGATGGCGTCGCGGAACCAGGCGTTGGAGTTCTCGCCGCTCTCGCCCAGCCACAACGGCAGGCCGGTCTCCTCGCGCAACTTCAGAACCGTGGCGATCGAGGCCTCGTCGTTGACGTTCCAGTACTTGTGGAACGACAGGGCCAGGTTGTCGTCCCAGGCCGCCGGCATGCCCTTGTAGTTGTTGCCCCAGCAGTTGCCCTCGAGGATGATCATGTGGCGCTTGTCGATCTCGCGGACCGCCGCCGTCAGTTCTCGGTAGTAGTCCCACAGCGCCGTCTGCTTCTCGTCCTTGCAGCCGTGGTCGCCACCGGGAGCGTCGAAGTCCCAGTTGGGCTCGTTGATCAGGTCGTAGGCCCCGATCGCCGGCTCGTCCTTGTAGCGGGCGGCCAGCTTGCGCCAAAGGGCGACCGTCTTGCGGCGGTTCTCGGGGCTCTGCCACAGCGAGGGCTTGGAAGGGTCGCGGTCGGCGATCGGCAGGTCGTTGCCCTGCCCGCCCGGCGCCGCGTGCAGGTCGAGGATCAGATACATGCCGTTGGCCTTGGTCCAGGCCAGCAGGTCGTCGATGCGCTTGAAGCCGTCCTCCTTCCAGGTTTCTTGGCCCGGGATCGGCTCCTGGTCGGCGGCCAGGGTCAGCAGGCCGTAGTGCATGGGCAGGCGCACGGAGTTGAAGCCCATGGCGGCCATGGCGTCGATGTCGGCCTTGGTGGTGTGGTTGTCGAGCCAGGCCTGGTGGATCGCGGCCTCGCGCTGGGCGCCGACCAGCTTGGCGGTCTCGGCGCGGATCACGTATTCCTGGCCCCGGCCCAGCTCTCCGAGCTTGAGCATGTAGCCTTCCTGCAGCATCCAGCCGCCCAGGCCCATGCCGCGCAGGATCACCGGCCGGCCCGTCTCGTCGACGATCCGCTTGTCCTTCGTCTTCAGCCAGCCGTCGGCCAAGGCCGGCGTGGCGGAGAGCAAGGCGAGCGACGCCGCGGCGGCGAACAAGGCTTTCATCTGGGCAACCTCCCGACGTCGCCTCTGGCGGGCGAACTGGTCAGGCCACTTTAGGTCGCCGATGACAACGTTGTCTAGATTTAGAAGACGATGTCGGTCCGGGCTCCGCGCAGCACCCTGTTCCGCGCCATCGGCCGGATCGGCACGACGCCTTGGCAGGTCGCGCCGGTCGAACTCACCGTGCAGCTGTCGACGACGACGGCCCGGACGGCGAACTGGCTGGTGCTGATCAGGCCCGAGGCCGTCGGGGGCTTCGGCGGTGCGGCAGGCTGCGCGGCGCCCAGGATCAGGGCGGAGATGAGTGTCGGGATCATCGCTCCTCCAGGTCCTCAGAAGATCAGTGTCACGTATACCGTGTCGAAATAGGAGCCGGGCGGAGCGAATTGACGCGGATCGATCGCGCCATACAGGTCCACCTTCTTCGTCCCAAGGCCGCCCCCGACCGCGTCGAGGAATACGGCCGTCGTGCCGGACGAACCGTCCCCGACGATCTGGGTCAAGGCCCGATCGGCGTAGATGTTGTAGGTCAGGACATGCGGGCCCGAGCGCTGGGTGCGGCTGATGAAGCTCTGCGACGAGCCGGTGCTGAGCTCGACCCTGGGCCTGATCCTGCTGTCCTCGCGGCCGCAGTCCACCAGGATGCGGGTGACAGCCTCGGTTGGGCTCGCGCTGAAGACGTCGTACTCGCCGAACACCAGCTCGTAGACCGTCAGGCTGCAGCCGCGACGGCGCGCCTGGGCGTCGCTGGGCGCCGGCAGGGCCAGGGCCATGAGCAGAACCGCGCTCGCCAGGGTCCGGGATGTCAGGAGGTGCATGTGTAGGGTCCCAGCCTGGGGATCGCGCCCAACTCGTCCGGCAGGGTGACGACGACGTCGCAGGTGAATTCGCGCCAGACCACCGTGATCACGTTGCGCCCCACTTCCAAGCCTCGCAAGTAGACCTCGCCGCCATAGCCCAGCGGGAACACCCGGTCGCCGAGATGGACCTCGGCGCCGGCCGGCGGCGTCTTTCCATCCTTGGTCACCAGCGTCACGAGCGCCGAACGCTCCTGGACGACATCGAAGACCACGGGCGCGCCGCCGCCGCGCCGCGGCGCGACGGTCCTGGAGGTGGACTCCAGGGCGGCGTCCAGGGGCAAGGCCGCGGGATCGATCGACAGGCCGTTGCTCTCGTAGGCGCGCAGGTGGTTGACGAACAACCGCCCGCCGGCGTCGGTGCGCCCGACCGACTGGTTCTCGCGGAACACCTCGACGCCCGGGTTCCGGCCCACCTGGACGACGGCGAAGGCCTCGTCGACCCGGTCGGCCACGTACAGCCGTCGGTCGAACAGCACGAACGACTGGGCCGCCTCGACCTGCGCGGCCGAGGTCTTCTCGTCGTTCAGCAGCCTGACCCGGCCGTCGAGGGTCGAACCGTCCCAGCGCAGCTCGGCTGACCGCGCCGGCACCGGCCCTTCCACGTCCCGCAATTGCCAGATCAGGCGGTTGTCCAGCCTGGAGCCGCGCACCTCGGCCTCGTAATACTGCCCTTCCCTGCGCCGCTGGACGCCGCCGGTGACCAGTCCGTTCTCGCCCAGGGGCACCGAGATCGTGAGGCCGACGCCCCATTGGTCCTTCTGGTTCAGAACGTCGTAGGCCGTCGCCGCCAGACGTGCGCGGCGGTTGAACAGGTCGACGCCGTAGCTGGCGGTGGCGACGGGGGTTTTGGAGCCGTCGGCGCGCGTTTCGGACACATAGGCCAGGTTCAGGGTTCCGACGCGCCCCATGTTCAGGCCGACGGAGGCGCTGTCGCGCACGCGGACGTGCGCCTCGTCCTCCAGGTCCGCGACGTCCCGGAACCCGGCGGAGGACTCCTCGTGCCGTCCCGCCAGGCTGAACCTCTGGGTGGTGCGGTCGAAGCCGACGGCCCACAGCGTCCCGTTGCTCCCGTCCGGCCCGTTGCTCGCCGCCACCGCCCCGCCGATCACCAGCAGGTCGCGCACCGCCACCGCGCCGGACAGGCCTCCCATCGCCAGCCCCTTGGCCGCCTCGCCGTGCGCCTCCAGCGTCAGCGCGTCGGTCAGGCCGCGCCGCCAGACGCCCGAGACGAAACGTTCGCCGTACTCGCCGCTTTTCGTTCCGAACTCCTGGCGCACGGCGCCGGCCTCGACGCTGAAGTCGTTGATCCCCCGCCCCAGCAGCCGGGTGGTCATGTAGAACGGCAGGTTCACGGTGCGCTCGCGACCGTCGAGGTCGGTGATGACGATCATGACGGTGTTGGCGCCGGTCAGCACCGGCAGCTGACCCAGCTGGAAGGCGCCGGGCCGCACGTTGTTCGTGTAGCGTTTGACGCCGTTGATGTAGAGATCCAGCACCGAAGGGGTCGTGACCCCATCCAGGAACTCGGGCATCGGCGTCGTGACGATGTCGGGGCGCAGGGTGTAGTTGCGCTGATACTGGACGCCGGCGAAGCGCAGGTTGCGGCTCCAGCTCAGGGCGGCGGTCGTGCTGTCGCCGACCCGCAGGGTGCGCGCCTTGTCCTGGTCGTCGAAGGCGAAATAGGTTTCGTAGCGGACGACGCGGCTGCCCGCTTCGGACAGCCCGGCCGTGCCCGTGGACACCATGGTGAAGCGCCGGGAAAACAGCCGCCCCTCCAGCGTCGTGCTCACGCTTCGGCCATAGCTGCCCGCGTCGGGATCCTCCGCCCATTCGCCGAACAGGTCATAGCTGAGAAGCATCCCGCGCCCCGATTGCGCCTCCACGTGCGCCGGCGCCGGGGAGACGGCCAGGCGGTTGGGGACCAGGATCGCGAACGGGGCGGTGATGGCGATGGTCTGGGCCTGCGGGTCGACCCGCCAGCTCAGGTTCGGGACGCGATCCAGATAGACCCGCCTCGCCTCGCCCTCTCCGCTGACCCAGGCCTCGTCTAGACGAAAGCCCAGGCCTTCGAACTGGTCCGCCGGAAGCGAGAGACGGCCGCCCTCGTCACGGAACCTGGCCACCAGCCGCGAAGGCCAGTCGTTGATCCGCACGTCGAGATAGTAGGTCGCCGGCGCCGCGCGATCGACGGTCGCCTCGGGGATCGCCGGCCCGTCCGGGACCTGAGCTTGTCCGGCGACGGCCCACAGCGCGGCCCAGGGGCAGATCGCCCAGAACCCGGGTCGCCGCCGCGACGTCACGGCGGCGGCTTAGGGCGAGACGTCGGCCTTGATCGGCGTGAACAGGCCTGTCCCGCTGACCGAGACCTTGGACGTCCCGGCCCCCGCGCCGCTTAGCGACCAAGAGTGGCTGGCCCCCGCCAGCACGTAGCCGCTGAGCCCCTGGTCGCCCGCGACCTCGGTCGCGCCGCTGGTCACCTTCAGGCCGACCACGCGCTCGCGGGCGTCGCCCGTGTTGCTGGCCGTCAGCACGCCGCCGGACGGCGCGGCGTTCAACTTCCAGGAAAGCTTGGGGCGCGAAGCCACGGACGGGGTCAGGAACACGGGCAGAAGCACCCGGATCGGCACGATGACGCCGGCCTCGCCCTTGAGCGGCTCCTTCTGGATCTGGTCCAGGATCAGACGAAACGCCTTCTCGGTGGCGATCGTGGTCACGCCCTCGACGACGACGCGCACCGTCTGGGTCTCGCCGGACTTGAGGGTGAAGACCGGCGGACTGACCGCCAGGGTCCTGGACGGCGTGTAGATGTCCTCGCCGTTCGCCTGCGACCAGTCCACGGCGCGCAGTTGCAGCGTGATCGGCGCCGCCTCGGTGTTGCGGACCCTCAGGGTGGTGGTGCGCTCCTTGCCGACCATCTGCAGGGTGATCGGCGACAGCTCGACCGAACCGGCCAACGCCCGCGGCGCGGCGCCCAGGGAGAAGGCCGTCAACCCGGCCGCGACGGCGTGAACCCAGACGGCTTTCATCGCTGTTCTCCTCAGTACGTCACGGTCACGGTCACGGTGTCGAGATAGTTGCCCGACGGAACGACCTGGGCGGCCGCGATCTGGCCGTAGAGTTGATAGGTCACCGCCGTGCCTTGAGGATCGCTCTGGCCGGTGAAGTCGGAGCCCGTGGTCTCGGTCGGCTGGGTGTAGCCGCCGTCCTTGAAGAGGCGGTAGCGCAGGGTGCCGGGACCGCTCATCCAGCGATCGAAGCGACTGCCCGAGCCCCCGGGGCCGATTTCGACCGCGAACGGCGTCAGCGGCGTGCACTGCACGGACAGATTGGTCGAGGCCCGGCTCTGCTGGGACGAATTGTAGACGCCGAAATCCAGGTCATTGGCCACGATCGTGCAGGTCTTCTGGACCTGGGCCCGGACCTGGAAGGTGTCGGTGGCGGTCTGGGCGATCGCCTGTCGCGCCCCCAGCAGCAGGCCCAGCATGCTCAGGATCATCGCCAGGAACGCCGTGAGGATCAGGGATCTCATGATTTGCCCTTTCAGTAGGTGACCGTGACCACGACCACGTCGACATAGGATCCTTCGGGCTCCTGCTGGCCGGCCGGGGCCTCGCCATGCACCAGGACGTGCTGCGGCAGCCCCGTCGTGCGCAGGACCTGCATCTCGGACAGGTTGCGGTCGGCGAACACCTGGGTGCGCGCCTCGTCCTTGTAGAGCTGGTAGTGCAACTGGCCCTTGGCCCGCATGAAGCGGTTCATCGGATCGCCCGACATGCCGCCGTTCAGCCCGATGCGCGCGACGACGCCGGGCGTGCACTGCAGGTCGATCGAGGACGTGGCGCGGGAGGCCCGGTTCGCGGTGTAGACGCCCAGGTCCAGGTCGCCGGCCTGGATCCGGCACTGCGGACGGATCTCGGTGCGGACGCTCAGGATGTCCTGATCGGTCTCGGCCATCGCCGAAGGCGCGCCGGCGAGGGCGAGCAGCAGAACGCACCAACGGTGACCAGATACGCAGCCCATAAGGCCACGCTGCCACTATCGCCGATTGACGCCTATGCGTTGCGTGCCAGTGAAAACTCTACCCGCACTTGATCTGCTGGACGACGCCGGTGTCGGGGTTGAACAGGATGTTCAGCCGGTCGGGGCGGTAGTCCATGGTCACCGGGCAGGTGGTGCAGGCCACCCGCCAGCGCGAGGGATCGACCGGGGCCGGCAGCTCGGTGCGGTTCTTGCCGACGAACGCCTGGGCGTCCTTCAGGCCGCACTGGTCCTTCTCGGATTCGGTGGGCTTGGACGGCAGGGCGATGGCCGGCGGGGCGGTCGGGGTGGCCGGCGGCGGCATCGGTGCGGGTTCGGGCGCGCTGGAGCACGATGCCAAAACCAGGACGACGCCCGCCATCAGAAACCGCTTCATGCCTGCTTCTCCCATCCGCGTTCAGCGCCCTGACGCCAGTAGGACACGGGGTGGCCCGCGCCCTTGAAGGCCTTCCATCGGCCCCGCGCCAGGCGCAGGGCTTCTTCGTCGCGACCGTCGAACAGCAGGATGCAGCGTTCGAACGCCGAAAGATCGCCCGGCTCGGCCCCGTCGAGCAGGAACAACGCCTGACCGCCGTTCGGGTTGTCCAGCTTGTCGGTCAGCAGCACCGGCTGGCGGTCGGCCATCGGCTCGTCGTCAAGGCCGTGCGGCAGGAAGCTGTCTTCCCGCCAGGTCCACAGATGGGCGTCCAGGGCGCGCAGCCGGGCGGGATCGCCGCCGCGCACCAGGGCCCGCCAGCCGCGCCCCAGGGTCTTCTCCAGCAGCCCGGGCAGCACCTCTTCCAAGGGGCTGCGCTCGAGGTGGTAGAACCAGATGTCGCAGAGCGCGGCGGTCAAGATCAGCCTTCGTAGGCGTCCGCCACGAGGCGGTTCAACAGGCGCACGCCGAAGCCGACGGCGCCGTCCGGGACGGTCGGATCGGTCGAGGGCTTGCGCCAGGCCACCGAGGCGATGTCCAGGTGGGCCCACGGCACGCCGTTGACGAACTTCTGCAGGAACAGGGCGGCGGTGATCGAGCCGGCCGGACGGCCGCCGATGTTCTTCATGTCGGCGATCGGGCTTTCGATCTGCTTTTCGTAGGCGGCCGGCATCGGCATCCGCCACAGCGGCTCGCGCTCGGCCTTGCCGGCGGCCAGAAGTTTTTCCGACAAGCCGTCGTTATTGCTGAACAAACCGCCCAGGTCGTGACCCAGCGAGATGATGATCGCGCCGGTCAGGGTGGCCAGGTCGACCATGAACTTGGGCTTGAAGCGGTCCTGGCAGTACCAGAGGGCGTCGGCCAGCACGAGGCGGCCCTCGGCGTCGGTGTTGATGACCTCGATCGTCTGGCCCGACATCGAGGTGACCACGTCGCCGGGACGCTGGGCGTTGCCGTCGGGCATGTTCTCGACCAGGCCCAGGATGCCGATGGCGTTGACCTTGGCCTTGCGGCCGGCCAGGGCGTGCATCACGCCGGACACGGCGGCCGCCCCGCCCATGTCCCACTTCATGTCTTCCATGCCGTCGGCGGGTTTGATCGAGATGCCGCCGGTGTCGAAGGTGACGCCCTTGCCGACGAAAGCCACGGGCTGGGCCGACTTGTCGGACGCGCCGGTCCACTTGATCACCACCAACTGGCTCTCGCGCCGGCTGCCCTGGCCCACGCCCAGCAGGCTGCCCATGCCCAGCTTGGCCATCTCGGCCTCGCCCAGGATCTCGACCTCGAGACCCAGCGTCTCCAGACCCTTCACGCGGGCGGCGAACTCTTCTGGGTGCAAGATGTTGGCCGGCTCGGCGACCAGGTCGCGGCTGAACAGGATCGCGTCGGCGACCGGCTCGAGCGCGGCGAAGGCCTTCCGCGCCTTGGCCGGATCGGCGGCGGCCACCTTGACCACGCTGACCGACGGCTTCTTCTCGGCCTTCTCGGTGGTGCGGTACTTGTCGAAGCGATAGGCCGCCAGCTTGACGCCGAACGCCGCGCGGGCCGCCGACTCGGCGTCGCCGCCGCCCAGCTTCAGCACCAGTTCGGTGACGCCCGAGGCCTTCAGCGCCTGGAAGGCGTGGCCGGCGGCGATTTCGACGGTCTCGGGTTCGAACGCGCCGTCGCCGTCGACGCCGACCAGCAGCACGCGGGCGGCTTCCAGGCCGGCGGGGGCGATCAGGTCCAGGGTCTGGCCMTTGGCGCCGGTGAAGCGGCCGCCGGCGACGGCGCGCGCCAGGGCGCCGCCGGTCGCGTCGTTGACGGCCTTGGCTTCGGGCGACAGGGCGGCGGCTTCATAGGCCAGAACCGCCAGCGCGGCGTTGGCGCCGGCCTGGGTGTCGGCGGTGACGAACTCGATACGCATGACGCGCTCCTGAAAACCGATGGAGCCCTAGCAGGACCTTCAGCCCGTTGGATTGACGCAAACCCGAACCGAAGAAAAGCACCAATCGTCGGGGTCGTCGGGGCGGCGGTCGTCGAATGCGGATGAACGCCGCTTTCTCGCCTGACTTGAGCGGTTGTGCGCACGCGAACACGCCGTGTAGAAGAGACCCTTCCCTGGGGGCGCGCCGCGCGACTCCGCCTCTTCTCCCTTCCCAGTCGGTCCCCTGCCCCAACGTCGATGCGCCTGATCGAACGCTACCTTTTCCGCCAGTTCCTGGGCCCGACGCTACTGGCGACGCTGGCCCTGGTGGCGCTTGCCCTGCTGGCGCGGAGCCTGTCGGAGTTCGATGTGCTCATCGAACAGCGCCAGAGCGCGACGGTGTTCCTGAAGATCATCGCCCTGGCGCTGCCCCAACTGCTCAGCATGATTCTGCCGATCGCCCTGTTCGTGGCCACCCTGGTGGCCCTGAACCGGCTGCATACCGAGCAGGAGATCGTGGTCTGTTTCGCGGGCGGCATGAGCCGCTGGCGGGTGATCTCGCCGGCCATGCGGCTGGCGGTGTTCGCGACCCTGGTGTCACTGGTCATGAGCCTGTGGGCCGCGCCGTGGAGCTCGCGGGCGATTCGCGAGACCTTCTTCGACATCAAGTCCGACCTGGCCTCGACCCTGGTGCGTCCGGGCGAGTTCACCGAGCCGGGCCCCGGCCTGACCGTCTACGCCCAGACGATCGACCGTGATCAGATCATCCACAACCTTTTTATCCACCAGGAAAAGGCCAACGGCGGCGCCATCACCTACACCGCCCGCGAAGGCGTCATCGCCGAACGCAAGGGCCTGCCGGTGCTGATCCTGCGCAAGGGCTCCAACCAGGAGTTCTCCAGCTCGGGCGTGCTGCAGTACCTGTCGTGGGACGAATACACCTTCGATCTGAGCTCGCTGTTCCAGAGCGACGAGCTTCTGCACTACAAGATCGGCGACCGCTATCCGCACGAGCTGTTCTTCCCCGACCTGACCCAGGAGTGGGAGCAGCAGAACCGCGAGAAGCTGCTGGCCGAAGGCCACTGGCGCCTGGCCAGCCCGCTCTACAACCTGGCCATGATGTCGATGGCCGTGGCGGCGGTGATCGGCGGATCGTTCAGCCGGATGGGCTATGGCAAGCGGATCGCCATCGTCGGCGCGGTCGCGGCGATGATCCAGATCCTCGGCTTCGGCGTGAAGGCCGCCTGCGACAACGACGTCTGGCTCAACCCGCTGCAATATATCGTGCCGCTGGCGGCGATCTGGTGGGGCCTGAGCCAGATCTTCCGCCAGAAGGTCCAGCGCTACATCGCGATCGACGGACACGACGGCCTCGAGCCTCTCCAGCCCCTGGGGGCGCGATGATCGGCGTCGGCATGATCGAGCGCTATGTGCTGCGGAAGACCCTGGGCGGTCTGGCGGCCGCCCTGGCCGTCGTCAGCGTGCTGGTCATGCTGATCGCCTTCGTCGACATCTCCAAGAACGTCGGCACCCGGGCCGAGGTCGGCTTCGCCGAGCTGCTGTTCCTGACCGTGCTGCAGGCGCCGGCCACCATCCTGGTGCTGACGCCCTTCATCTTCCTGTTCGGGACCCTGGGCGCGTTCGTCGGCCTGAACCGCCGCAGCGAGCTGATCGCCATGCGGGCGGCGGGCGTTTCGGCCTGGCGCTTCATCATGCCCGCGGCCGTCGCCGCCTTCGTGATGGGCCTGGTGACCCTGACCCTGCTCAACCCGCTGACCTCGGCGATGAGCGCCCAGTTCGAAACCTCGCGCAACGCGCTGATGGAAAGCTACCTGAAGTCCGCGCCCAAGGGGCTGTGGCTGCGCCAGGGCGACGAGAAGACCCAGGTGGTCATCCGCGCCCAGGCCCGCGACCAGATCGACGGCGCGGTCCGCCTGCGCGGCGTGTCGCTGTTCGTCTACGCCGTGCAGCCAAACGGCGCCCTGCAGTTCTCGCAGCGCATCGAGGCCGACGAGGCCCGGCTGGAGCCCGGCTTCTGGCGCCTGTCCGGGGTGCGCGTGGCCATGCCCGGCGCCGGGGCGATCCGGTCCGAGACCCAGACGATGCCCTCGAACCTGGACGATCGGACGGCCTCGGAGCGGTTCAACAACCCCCAGGCCATCGCCGTCTGGCTGCTGCCCGAGACCATCAAGCGCACCGAAGCCGCGGGCTTCTCGTCGATCCCCTTCCGGCTGCGGTTGCAGCAGGTGCTGGCCACGCCGCTGCTGTTCGCGGCGATGTCGGTGCTGGCGGCCGCCTTCTCGCTGCGGCTGATGCGGCTGGGCGGATTGGCGGGACTGGCCGGCGCCGGCGTGACGCTGGGTTTTGGTTTCTTCTTCTTTAACGAGCTGTGTGGCGCACTGGGCAAGGCCGACGTGCTGACGCCGGCCATGGCCGCGTGGACCCCGCCTATCGTGGCGCTTTTGGCGGGACTGACGCTGCTTTGCTATACCGAGGATGGTTGAGTCTGTGTCGGGATCGAGGTCGTTGATGATGGAGCTTCGCTGGGGGGCGAGAGAAAAGGGCCGAGCGGTCCTGCTGGCCGGAGCGGCCTGGCTCGCCCTGGCCGGCTCGGCCCAGGCGCAGCAGCCGCTCGCCACGATCCCGGCCGCGCCCGCGCCGGCGCCGGCCGTGGACGACGGCCTGGGCGACACCGGCTACTATCTCGAATCCGACCTCCTGATCCGCGACGACGCCAATCAGAAGATGATCGCCCGCGGCGACGTCGAGGCCCGCTACCAGGGCCGCACCCTGCGCGCCGACGAGGTGATCTACGACACCAAGACCGAGGTGGTCACCGCCCACGGCCATGTGACGCTGATCAACGCCGACGGCACCGCCCAGTTCGCCGACGACATGACCATGGACAAGGACCTGAAGGCCGGCTTCGCCCGCGGCTTCTCGGCCCGTCTGGACAAGAACATCAAGATCGCCGCCGACAGCGCCGTGCGCCGCAACGAGAAGATCACCGAACTGAACAAGGCGATCTACACCCCCTGCGAGGTGTGCGCCGAAAAGCCCAAGCCGACCTGGAGCATCCAGGCCGACAAGGTGGTGCAGGACAAGAACAAGCACCTGGTCTACTACCACGGCGCGACGATCCGCATGTTCGGCGCGCCCCTGATGTACCTGCCGGTCTTCTGGCATCCCGATCCGCAGACCGAGCGCCGCTCGGGCTTCCTGGTGCCCAAGATCGGCGTCTCCAAGAAGCGCGGCTTTGTCTACCAACAGCCCTATCTGTTCGTGATTTCGCCGTCTCAGGATTTGGTCGTAACCCCTCAATTCAACACGAAAGTTAACCCGTTCCTGAATGCGCAGTACCGCAAGCGGTTCTACTCGGGTTACGTCGAGGCGCGGGTCGGCGGCACCTACGACAAGGACTTCGACAACCACGGCGACCGGTTCGGCGAGGCCACGGCCAAGAGCTACATCCTGGCCAAGGGCCTGTTCGACATCGACGAGAAGTGGAAGTGGGGCTTCACCGCCGAGCGGGCCTCGCAGGCGCTGATCTTCGACGACTACGACATCGGCGACGTCTACGCGCAGCGCGGCCAGTACTCGGCCGACGACCATCGCCTGATGTCGCAGATCTACGCGACCCGTCAGTCGGATCGGTCCTATTTCTCCGCCTCGATGGTCTCGGTGCAGGGCCTGCGCGTCGTGCAGGTCGATCCCGGTACGGGCCTGGCCAACCAGTTCGAGAACAGCGGCGCCTTCCCGCTGATCGGGCCGTTGGTCGAGGGGCGCTGGGAGCCGGAATCGCACATCCTGGGCGGCCGTCTTCGCATTAACGGCTCCGGCGTGGTGCTGACCCGCTCGGAGTCCCAGTTCGGCGAGCCGCCCTACTCCTACCCTGGCTACAAGGGCGAGGCGGGCGTGGATTCGATGCGCGGCACGATCGAGGGCGACTGGCGCGCCAGCATGATCCTGGGTCCGGGCCTGCGCGTGGAGCCGTTCGCTCAGGCGCGCGGCGACGCCTATCGCGTCGACGACGTGTTCCTGCCGCCGAGCGCCCTGGCCGCCGGCGACACCAAGACCGGCATCAACTATTCGCGCGGGCTGGGCGTGGCCGGGGTCGATCTGAGCCTGCCGATGTTCAAGCCGCTCAAGGGCGGCGGCAGCATTGTGCTGGAACCTCTAGTCCAATTCGCGACCGGTTCGGACAGTTCGCAGGTGCCGATCATCGTCGCCCGCGACGCGGCCGGGAATCCGGTCTACTTCAACGAAGACAGCACCAACTTCGAACTCGACGAAACCAACCTGTTCGACGTCAACAAGTCGCCCGGCTTCGACCTCTACGAAGGCGGCACGCGCATGAACGTCGGCGGCCGGGCCACGGTGAAGCTCGCCGACGGTCGGGGCGGCAGCGTGCTGCTGGGCCGGAGCCTGCGCACCAAGGTCGATCCGTTGATGCCGACCCGCGCCGGGCTCGATCAGAAGGCCTCGGACTGGATCGTGGCGGCGACGCTCACGCCGATCCGCGGGGTCAACGCCTTCACGCGCGCCCGCTTCGACGACGACACCAGCAAGCTCAACCGCCTGGAAGCGGGCGTCGACGCCTCGGTCGCCCGCGGCTTCGCGTCCCTGCGCTACCTGAAGGACAACAGGGACACCTCGGGCCTGCGTCAGGAGAACCTGGACTTCCTGGGCGACTACAAGGTCAGCGAACACTGGGGGGTGACGGCCCTGGGACGCCTGTCCTATCAGGACGCCCGCGCCTTCGGCCTCCCGGCCGAGCGGAGCGAATGGTCCTGGACCCGCCGTGACCTGGGCGTCTATTACAAGGACGACTGCATCCGCGTGGATGTGATCTATCAGAACGAGGACCGCTACACCCAGACGGCCGACGCCGGCCTGAGGTTGAGGGCCGATCAATCCGTGGTGCTGCGCCTAACGCTCGCCACATTGGGCGACACACTGTACACCGATTAGAATGTCATCGCGTCGGGGGACGCGCGGTTAAGCGCGCGCCTTCCTTTGGACGCGTCTAGAGGAACGACAATACCGATGCGGTCTGCGCGTAGCGTGACAACCCTGGCGGCCAGCGCCGCCTCCATCCTCGCCTTGACCGTGGCGAGCCTCGGTTTGCCGGCCCAAGCTCAGGAAGCCACCCCGGCCCCGGCCGTGGAAGCCCCGGCCGCGCCGGCGGCTCGCAATCCCCTGTCTGAAAGCGTCGCGGCGGTCGTCAACGACGACATCATCTCCAGCTACGACCTGATGCAGCGCATGCGCCTGCTGATGGTGACGTCGGGCATGCAGCCGACCCAGGAGAACCTGCCCCAGCTGGAGCAGGAAGCCCTGCGCTCGCTGATCGACGAGCACGTCCAGATGCAGGAACTGCGTCGGGTCGAGAAATCTCAGAAGATCACGATCATCTCCACCGACAAGGAGATCGAGGAGCAGATCCAGGACATCGCCAAGGGCAACAACATGACGCCCGAGCAACTGACCCAGTCGCTGCAGGCGCAAGGCGTCGGGATCGACACCTGGAAGGCGCAGATCCGCGCCGACAGCAGCTGGCAAGCCTGGATCAGCGGCCGCTACGGTTCGCGCCTGCGGATCGGCGACGACCAGATCAAGGCCTTCGAGCGCCGCCAGGCCGAAGCCTCCGCCAAGCCGCAATATCAGGTCAGCGAAGTGTTCATCGACGCCGGGCGCGTCGGCGGCATGGAAGTGGCCGAAAACGGCGCCAAGCAACTGGTCACCCAGATGCAGCAGGGCGCGCCCTTCCCGGCCGTGGCCCGCCAGTTCTCGGCCTCGCCGACCGCGGCCAACGGCGGCGACGCCGGCTGGATCAGCCCCGGCGAAATGCCGCCCGAGGTCGACGCGGCGCTCGAGCAGTTGCGCCCCGGCCAGCTGTCGGCTCCGATCACCGTGCGCGACGGCGTCTACATCATCTATCTGCGCGAGAAGCGTTCGGGCGCGAAGACCGCCCTGGTCGACCTCAAGCAGGTCGCCGTGGCCCTGCCCCGCGACGCCGCCCAGCCGCAGGTCGACGCCGCCAACAAGCTGCTGGTCGACCTGAAGCCCAAGATCACCAGCTGCGAGACGCTCGAAGCCACCGCCGGCAAGATCGATGGCGTGGTGGCCGGCGACCTGGGCGAGGCCGAGATCACCGATCTGGCCCCGGCCTTCCAGGAAGCCGCCAACACCCTCAAGGTCGGTCAGATCTCCGATCCGATCCGCACCGACGCCGGCCTGCATTTGATCGCCGTCTGCGGCAAGCGCCAGTCGGGCGCCCAGGCCCCGACCCACGATCAGATCGAAAATCGCCTGCGCGGCCAACAGCTTGCGCTGATCTCCAAACGTTATCTGCGAGACCTGCGCAACTCGGCGACCATCGAAACCCGGTGAAGACCGCGGCCCTCGCCCTGAGCGCAGGCGATCCGGCCGGCATCGGGCCGGAAATCATCGCCAAGGCCTGGTCGGTCCTGCGCGCCGAAGGGCCGACGTTCATGGTGGTGGGCGACGCCCAACTGCTGGCCTCGGCCGGCGGCGGGGTGAAGGTCCGCCCCGTCACCGGACCGGTCGAGGCGATCAAGGTGTTCGGCGAGGCCCTGCCGGTCCTCGACATCCCGCTGCAGTCCCCCGTGGTGGCCGGTCAGCCGTCCAGCGCCCACGCCGCCCAGGTGATCCGCTGGATCGAGACCGGGGCGGGCCTGGCCCTGTCGGGCGCCGTGGCCGGCCTGGTCACCGCCCCGATCGCCAAGGCCCCGCTCTACGACGCCGGTTTCGCCTTTCCGGGCCATACCGAGTTCCTGGCCGAACTGACCCATGTGGGCGAGCGCCAGCCACCGCACGGCCCGATCATGATGCTGGCGGCCCGCGACCTGCGCGCCACCCTGGTGACCATCCACACCCCGCTTTCAGCGGTCCCCTCGGCCTTGTCCATCGAGGCGATCGTCAACGCCGGCTTGGTGACCGTCGAGGCCCTGCGCAAGGACTTCGGCATCGCCGTGCCGCGCCTGGCGGTGGCGGCCCTGAATCCGCACGCGGGCGAAGGCGGGGCCCTGGGCGGCGAGGAGGCGGCGATCATCGAGCCCGCCGTCCGCGCGCTTCGCGAGCGGGGCGTCGAGGTCAAAGGCCCCGCCCCCGCCGACAGCCTGTTCCACGCCGAGGCCCGCGCCACCTACGACGCGGTGCTTTGCATGTATCACGACCAGGCCCTGATCCCGGTCAAGATGCTCGACTTCTGGGCCGGGGTGAACATCACCCTGGGCCTGCCGATCGTGCGCACCTCGCCCGACCATGGTACGGGTTTCGACATCGCCGGCCGGGGCCTGGCCCGGGCCGACAGCCTGATCGCCGCGATCCGGCTGGCGGCCGAGATCGCCGACCGCCGCGCCATTGCCTGAAGTCTCGAGACGTCCATGAGCCTCGCCGACCTGCCGCCGCTCCGCGAGGTTCTCGCCGAGCATGACCTGCTGGCCAACAAGAGCTTCGGCCAGCACTTCCTGCTGGACCTGAACATCACCCGCAAGATCGCCCGGCTGTCCGAGGTGGGCGAAGGCGACGTGGTGATCGAGGTCGGCCCCGGCCCCGGCGGCCTGACCCGGGCCCTGCTGGAGACCGGCGCGCGGGTCGTGGCCGTCGAGATGGACAAGCGCTTCATCCCGCTGCTGGAAGAGCTGGCCGTCGCCGCCGAGGGCCGTCTGGAGATCGTCCAGGGCGACGCCCTGAAGGTCGACATGGCCGCCATCGCCGGCGGTCCGGCCCACATGGTCTCCAACCTGCCCTACAACGTCGGCACGCCGCTGCTGATCAACTGGCTGACCGGTCCGTTCCGGCCGCTGTCGATGACCCTGATGTTCCAGAAGGAGGTCGCCGACCGGATCGCCGCGGATGTCGACGACGACGCCTACGGGCGCCTGGCCGTGGTCTCCCAGACCGTCTGCAGCGCCAAGGTGGTCATGGACCTGCCGGCCCGCGCCTTCACGCCGCCGCCCAAGGTGGCCTCGGCCGTGGTGCGCCTGGTCCCGCTGGAGCCGGCTCCCGACAAGGCGATGGTCGCGGCCCTGGAGAAGGTCACCGCCGCCGCCTTCGGCCAACGCCGCAAGATGCTGCGCTCCAGCCTCAAGGGTCTGGGCGGCGCGGCGCTGTGCGAAAGGGCCGGGATCAATCCCGATGCTCGCGCCGAGACGATCGACGTGGCGGGCTTTCAGGATCTGGCGCGAGCGGTGATGGCGGGCGGCTGAAAATCGTCACCGCGCCATGATCCTGGATAGGCTCACGCCCACTCCTGTGTCGCAACATTGCGGGATCTGCTGACTGTACCGTGCCGTGTGCCCGACCTGCGCGAACCGGCGAAACCTGCACCTTTCCACGAGACCTGCACAATGGCTATTGACCTGCAACACCTGCGGTGAGAGGTATATTCCTGCAGGACCGTGGTCGGCCTGCTATTCGCCGGCCGGCCTGCAACAAGGAAGCTCTCCGATGAACGACTTGCTTTCCAGCGACTTGGACAAGGTTCTAGAAATCCACCGCAAGGTGGTTTTGGAGGGGTTCGTCAGTGAAGCAAAAGTCGATCCCAAATGCTACGCAGTGTCCAACTTGCGCGGCGGAGTCGGGAAGACGTCTATAACGTTCAATTTGGCTTATGAAATGTCTAGAAGGCAGGCTGTCCTATTGGCGGATGTCTGCCCTCAAGCGAATTTGACCGAAGTCATTATGAAGGGCGAGAAGCCGAAAGTTACTATTTATAATGCACTTCAGCCGAGAGTTCTGGGGCCAGCCTTTGGCGATGAGGCTAAGGATATTGCATTCAGGGTAAGTCAGTTTGCGCCAAGCTTTGCTGGTGGAAAAGGCTGTTATTTTATTGCCGGAGATGCTGAACTCTACGAATTTCCATCGTACCTCTATCAACAACTTGGCGTTGCAAACACGAGAAGCAATACATCCATCGTGAAGACGCTCCTCTGGTCCCTGAGAGACATTCTTCGTCAAGAAGCAAAGGAGCTAAAGTGCGACTCTATACTTATAGACACTAGTCCATTCTATTCTGGCGGCACACATTTGGCTTGGTGCGCTGCTGATGCGCTAATCGTACCCGTTCGGGTTGATGAACACTCAGTCGAATCATTAGGACTTTTGCTCGACCTGCTTAGCGACCAGACGCGGGACTTTGCCCAATGGAATACGCGCGGCGGAGGTCTCACTACACCTAAGGTCGCTGCTATCGTCATGACAATGGCCGGAGCAAAGAGCCAAAAGGAAGCTACCCCCGACGCTGCATCTCGCATGTTCATTGAGCGAGCGTTGCGGATCGCCAGCAAGCACCCAAACCTGTTCTATTCCGACCCCACCGACGCATTTGTCATTACCGATGACTTTATGTCGGCGGGTAGGATCAGCGGTGCCAAGAGCATTCCGATCTCAGAACTGAAGGTCGGAGGCTTCCACACCGTCTCGGAGCGCAGGTTGCAGGTCAACCAATCAGCTGAGCGCTATCAGCGCGAACTCGCATACCTAACGAGCATTCTATAACGCCCGGATCTCGCCTGTTGTGCGGGCGGCAATCCCCGTGTCCAGCAGATCGCAGGGCCTTCTCAAGCCGCCTGCCGCTCTCTCGGATGACAGCGAGCGGCGCACATACGCGCGCGAAAAGAATACGATCCCCTAGATCTCTTCCCTCAGCAGATCGCCCACCAGGTTCCCGATCCACGGGTTGCGGGCCCGTTTCTGGCGTTCGGCGTGGTAGATGTGGGCCAGGTCCGAATAGGCGCGGTCGAAGTCGTCGTTGAGGATCACGTAGTCGAACCGCTCCCAGGCGGCGACCTCGTCCTTGGCGCGGGCGAGACGCTTGGCGATGACCTCTTCGCTGTCCTGGCTGCGGGCGTGCAGGCGGCGGCTCATCTCGGCCAGCGACGGCGGCAGCACGTAGATCAGCACCGAGTCCTGGGGCAGCTGGGCGTGGACCTTCATCGCGCCCTGGAAGTCGATGTCGAACAGCACGCTCTCGCCGCGCTCCAGCGCCTCGACGATCGGGTCGCGCGGGCTGCCGTAGTGGTTGCCGTAGACCTCGGCCCATTCCAGGAAGGCGTCGTCCTGGATCATCACCTTGAACTTGTCGTGGCTGACGAAGTGGTAGTCGCGGCCGTCGTGCTCGCCCGGACGCGGGTCCCGAGTGGTGGCGCTGATCGACAAGTGCAGGTCGTTATGATCGGCCACCAGGCGGCGGGTCAGTGAGGTCTTGCCCACGCCCGACGGGGCCACGACCATCAGCAGCAGGCCGCGCGTGCGTCCATGCGGATTATTCGACATTCTGAACCTGTTCTCGGAATTGTTCGATCGTGGCCTTCAGATCCAGGCCGTGCGTGGTCAGCGCCGTCAGCGCCGACTTGCTGCAAAGGGTGTTGGCCTCGCGCATGAACTCCTGGCTGAGGAAGTCCAGGCGACGGCCGGCGGCCGCGTCGGCGGCCAGCAGTCCGCGCGCGGCGGCGACGTGGCTGGACAGGCGGTCCAACTCCTCGCGGACGTCGGCCTTCACGGCCATGGCGGCGGCTTCCTGGACGATGCGCTCTTCCGACGCCGCCTCGCCGATCAGCTCGGCCAGCTTGCGGGCGTAGCGTTCCTTCAGCACGGCCGGCTGGCCGGCGGCTTCCTGGGCGGCCAGGACGGTCAGGGCCTCGATCCGGTCGACCGCGCCGGTCAGGATCGGAGCCAGGGCCGCGCCCTCCTCCAGCCGCGCCGCCTTCAACCCGTCCAGGGCCTGGGCGATCGAGGCGGCCATGGCGGCCTCGACCTCGGCGCGATCCTCGGCGGCGTCGTCCTCCTCGCGGGCGTCGATCACGCCGCGCAGGGCCAGCAGGCCGTCGAGCGTGGGCTTGGCGACCATGCCGGTGGCGACGTAGGGCGCGCCGGCCTTCAGGTAGCGTTCCATCGCCTCGACATTGATCTGCACGTTGCCTTGCGCCTCGGCGCGCTTGGCCTGCAGGTTGACGGTCAGCTGGCCGCGCTGGAAGCGGGCCTGGGCGCCGTCGCGGGCAGCGCGGTCCAGGCTCTCGAAGCCCGGCGGGCCGCGAAAGCGGGTCTCGAGGTTGCGGCCGTTGACGCTGCGCGCCTCCACCGCCCACGTCCAGGCCCCGTGCGAGCCCTCGACGCGGGCGAAGCCGGTCATGCCTGACAGCGCCATCCTAGCCTCCGGCGAGCGGGGTCTTGGCCGTCACGGGGCCGGCCGCCTTGGCGCGTTCGACCTGGCGCCACTTGGCGACATTGCGCTCGTGCTCCTCGTAGGTCGAGGCGAAGACGTGACCGCCCGTGCCGTCCGCGACGAAGTACAGGTCGTCGCTCTTCATCGGGTTGAGCACCGCCTCCAAGGCGGCCTTGCCCGGATTGGCGATCGGGGTCGGCGGCAGGCCGTCGATCAGATAGGTGTTGTAGGGCGTCTGGCGCTGCAGTTCCGACTGCAGGATGCCCCGGCCCAGCGGCCGCCCGCGGGTCAGGCCGTAGATGATCGTCGGGTCGCTGCCCAGGCGGATGCCCTGGCGCAGGCGATTGATGAACACCGCCGCCACGTGCGGGCGCTCGCTGGCCAGGCCCGTTTCCTTCTCGACGATCGAGGCCATGGTCACGGCCTGGTCCTTGGTCTCGAACGGCAGGCCCGGCTGGCGCGCGGCCCACAGCCGGTCGAGCAGTTCGTCGCGGTCGTCCATCATCCGCTGCAGAACCGCCGCGCGGTCCTCGCCGCGCTGGACCTGATAGGTCTCGGGCAGGATCGAGCCCTCCGGCGGGGTCGGGACGGTGCCGGTCAGTTCCGGCGCGCGCATCAGGATGTCGACCACCATGTCCGAGGTGAGGCCCTCGGCGATGGTCACCTGGTGGCGGACGATCTTGCCGTCGCGGATCTTGCCCAGCACCTGGCTGAGCGAGGCGCGCGAGGCGAATTCGTATTCGCCGGCCTTGAGCTTGCGCGCCGCGCCGGTGGTCTGGGCGGCGGTCAGGAACAGCGAGGAGGAGCGGATCACCCCCGCCTGCTCCAGGGTCGAGGCGATCTCGGGCAGGCTGGCCCCACGCCGCAGGACGACGCTGGTGACCTCGCCCGATCGGGCGGCGGGGCCGGGGCCCTGGTAGACCCACATCGCGCCCAGCACGACCACCATGGCGGCCAGGCCCAGCATGGTCAGCAGGCCCGCGCCCATGGCGGCGATGCGGCGTCCGACCGGCGCGGATTCGCGCCGGCGCGGGTTGGCCTTGCGGGGAGCCCCCGTCTTCGGTGTCGGACGCGGCGTCCGGCGCTGGGGCGAGGGCTTGCGGCTCACGAGACTTTGCGGAACACGACCGAGGCGTTGGTGCCGCCGAAGCCGAAGCTGTTGGACACCGCCACGTCGATCTTGTGCGGCACGGCCTTGTTCGGCGCCAGGTTCATGGCGACGTTCACGTCCGGATTGTCCAGGTTGATGGTCGGCGGGGCGATCTGGTCGCGGATCGCCAGGATCGAGAAGATCGCCTCGATCGCGCCGGCCGCGCCCAGCAGGTGGCCGGTCATCGACTTGGTCGACGACATCACCACGTTCTTGGCGTGATCGCCCAGGAAGCGCTCGACGGCCCCGGCCTCGATGCCGTCGGCCATGGTCGAGGTGCCGTGGGCGTTGACGTAGTCGATATCCGAGGGCTGCAGGCCCGCGTCCTTCACGGCCGCCGACAGGGCCCGGAAGCCGCCGTCGCCGTCCTCGGACGGAGCGGTGATGTGATAGGCGTCGCCCGACAGGCCGTAGCCGATCACTTCGGCGTAGATCTTGGCGCCGCGCGCCTTGGCGTGCTCGTACTCTTCCAGAACGACGGCGCCGGCGCCCTCGCCCATCACGAAGCCGTCGCGGTCCTTGTCATAGGGGCGCGAAGCCTTCTCGGGCGTGTCGTTGAAGTCGGTGGAGACGGCGCGGCAGGCGATGAAGCCGGCCATGCCGACCTTGCAGACGGCGGCTTCGGCGCCGCCGGCCACCATGACGTCGGCGTCGCCGTACTTGATCAGTCGGCAGGCGTCGCCGATGGCGTGGGCGCCGGTGGCGCAGGCCGTGACCACCGAATGGTTGGGCCCCTTGAAGCCGTAACGGATCGAGACCTGGCCCGAGATCAGGTTGATCAGGGCCGAGGAGATGAAGAACGGGCTGATCCGGCGCGGGCCCTTGGCTTCCAGCTCCAGCGCCGTGTCGGCGATCGTCGACAGGCCGCCGATGCCCGAGCCGAGAATCACGCCGGTCCGGTACTTGTCTTCCTCGGTCTCCGGGACCCAGCCCGAATCCTTCACCGCTTCGTCGGCGGCGGCGATGCCGTACAGGATGAAGTCGTCGACGCGCTTCTGGTCGCGCGGGCTCATGGTCAGGTCGGGATTGAACGATCCCTCGATATCCGGACCGCCGCCGCCGCGTCCGTCGACACGCGGCACTTCGCAGGCCACCTGACAGGCGTATTCGGTCGGATCGAAGGCCGAGATCCTGTTCGCGCCGGACTTGCCGGCCAGGATGTTCTTCCAGGTGATATCGACGCCCTGACCCAAGGGGGTCAGGAGGCCAAGCCCGGTGACGACGACTCTACGCATGGATCACTCCTAACCTTCGCATCGCGGACATATGGGGAGGGTGCTGACGAATCCGACACGCCCCCCGACACCGCGAATCTCGGCCACATACGAAAACCGCCGCGCGCACGATGGCAAGAGCCCGTGCGACGCGGCGGTTGATAGTCCTGTTCGCAGAAATACGCGAACCCGACGCCTTAGGCGCCGGTCTTTTCCGTGATGAACTTCACGGCGTCACCGACGGTCTGGATGTGCTCGGCGGCGTCATCCGGAATTTCGATGTCGAATTCTTCTTCGAACGCCATGACCAGCTCGACGTTGTCGAGGCTGTCGGCGCCCAGGTCGTCGATGAAGCTGGCCTTTTCGGTGACCTTTTCCGGATCGGCGTCCAGGTGCTCGATGACGATCTTACGCACGCGCTCGAGAATGTCGGACATTCTGTTAGTCCCTCGTTTTGAATCTTGCAGTTCCGTGGACGGCTCGGACAAGCCTCACCACCCACGGGAATTGTCGGGCCACCGCCTATCACGTTCTTTTTCGAGTGACTAGCGGCACGTCCGGATAGAAATGTGGGCTTTCGTCTTTCCAAGCAGAAAGGCGACGAGCCCAGGAAAAGACGACCCGTCAGATCATGGTCATGCCGCCGTTGACGTGCAAGGTCTGACCCGTGACGTAGCCGCCCTGGTCACTGGCGAGGTAAACGCACGCAGCGGCGATATCGCTCCCCTCACCCAGACGGCCGGCCGGAATGGTCGACAGGATGCCGGCCTTCTGCTGCTCGTTCAGGGCGTCGGTCATCGGACTGGCGATGAAGCCGGGGGCCACGCAGTTCACGGTCACGTTACGGCTGGCCAGCTCCTGGGCCAGGGCCTTGGAGAAGCCGATCATGCCGGCCTTGGAGGCGGCGTAGTTGGTCTGGCCCGGATTGCCGGTGACGCCGACGATCGAGGTGATGCCGATGATCCGGCCCGAACGGCGCTTCATCATGCCCTTGGCGGCGGCGCGAGACAGGCGGAAATAGCCTTCCAGGTTGACCTTGATCACGGTCTCCCAGTCCTCGTCCTTCATGCGGACGATCAGGCCGTCGCGGGTGATGCCGGCGTTGGCGATCACGATGTCCAGCGGCGCGCCGGCGGCTTCCTCGGCCTTGGCGACCAGGCCGTCGACCTGTGCGGCATCCGAGAGATTCGCGGCCACGAACGAGACGCGCTCGCCGAACTGGGCGGCCAGCTCGGACAGGGCCGATTCGCGGGTGCCCGAGAGCACGACGTGGGCGCCTTGGCCGTGCAGGGCCTTGGCGATGGCCCCGCCGATGCCGCCCGTGGCGCCGGTGACGAGGGCGGTCTTGCCGGTGAGATCGAACATTTTGGGTTTCCTCCCCAAGGAATGGATGGGGTTAGAGCGATTTCGCGAAGGCTTCGAGGTCGGCCGGGCTGTTCAGGGGAACGGCTTCGGCGTCCGGAGCGATCCGCTTGGCCATGCCCGACAGCACCTTGCCGGCCCCGGCCTCGGCGAAGCGGGTGACGCCGCCCTCGTTGGCCAGCCAGGTCATGCTTTCGCGCCAGCGGACGCGGCCGGTGACCTGCTCGACCAGCAGCTTGCGGATGACGTCGGGATCGTGGACCGGCGCGGCGGTGACGTTGGCCACCAGCGGGGCGCGCGGCGAGACGATCGTGGTCTTCGACAGGGCCTCGGCCATCTCGTCGGCGGCCGGCTGCATCAGCGGGCAGTGGAACGGGGCCGAGACGTTCAGCGGGATGGCCCGCGCGCCCAGCTCCTTGGCCTTCTCGATGGCCTTGTCCACGGCGGCCTTGGCGCCGGAGATCACGACGTTGCCGTTGTTGTTGTCGTTGGCCACGACGCAGACGCCGACCTCCGAGCCGGCGGCGGCGGCGGCTTCAGCCAGGGCCAGGTCGGTCTTGGGGCCAATGAGGGAGGCCATGGCGCCCTCGCCCACCGGCACGGCGCGCTGCATGGCCTGGCCGCGCAGCTTCAGCAGGCGGGCGGTGTCGGCCAGGGTGATGGCGCCGGCGGCCGCCAGTGCGCTGTATTCGCCCAGGCTGTGGCCGGCCACGAAGGCGGCCTTGTCGATCCCGACGCCGAATTCCTTTTCCAGCACACGGGACACCGCCAGGCTGACCGCCATCAGGGCCGGCTGGGCGTTCTCGGTCAGGGTCAGGTCGGTCTCCGGGCCTTCGACCATCAGCTTGAACAGCTTCTGGCCCAGGGCGTCGTCGACCTCCTGGAAGACCTCGCGGGCGGCGGCGAAGGCCTGGGCGAGATCGGCGCCCATGCCGACCGTCTGGCTGCCCTGCCCCGGGAAGATGAAGGCGATGCTCATGGCCCGCTCCGTCGTTACAAATCCAAGGGCGGGAGGGTTATGGGATCACCGCGTCACGGGCAAGGATCAGTTTTGCCCCTCGATCGCCTCCGGCGCGGCGGCGATGACCGTCTCCGACGCCAAGGACGGAGGCGGCGGGGCGAGCTCCAGAACCGGCCGTGGCGTCAACCCGGCCGGCGGACAGCCCTTGCGCGCCAGCTTCTTGGCGCTCCAGGACAGATCGCAGGGACGCCGCTGCTCCTGGGCCCGCAGGATCGACATCATGACGATGTTCTGCTGGATCAGGGCCATGGTCCGCTTGTTGTGGTCCGGCTTGGGAATGCTCACCGAAAGCGGCGGTTTGGGCGGCTGGGGCGGGCAATGCGGCGTCTGCGCCGTGATCGGGGTCCGGAGCGGCGTCGAGGTACGGGTCGGGACCCGCGGCATGACCGAAGCCGGCATCGGCGGACGCGGCGTCACCGGAACCGCGACGCGGGACGACGGAACGGCCCGGAAGGCCCGGATCGGCGGCGTCTCGGCCTGAGCCGGAGCGGTCGCCGCGGCCATCAGGACCGCCATGGAAAGGATCGCGCCGCGCATTCGAGCCGCCTCCGCCTACGTGTCGCTCCTCTACCATGGCGAGAGGCAAAGCGCGATAGTCGACCGAGTCTCAGCCCAGCCAAGGTCCGCCCGGCGGTCCCCAGCCCCAGACCGGCATCGGCGGGTTGTCGACGGGGGCCTGGACGCCCGGCGCGGAGTTGATCACCGCCAGCCGCGTGCCCCACTCCAGATAGCCGACGAAGGCCGCTCGGAATTCCGGATCGGCCGGCAGTCCGACGGCATCGGCGGTGTCCAGCATCAGCGACACCCAGGCCCGGCGCTGTTCCTCGGTCAGATGCCGGCCCAGATGGTGGCCGATCATCGAGGCGTGCCCGCCGCCGGCCTCGCTATAGGCCTTGGGCCCGCCGAACACCTCGGTGACGAAAGCGGCCACATGCTCGGCGTGGCGCGGGTTCATGCCGGCGAACACCGGGGCCAGCACGGGATCGTCGGGCACGGCGGCGTAGAAGGCCTCGAACAGCGCCCTGAACCGCTCGGGCCCGCCCGCCCAGGCCGCCAGGGTGGGGATTTCCGTCTCGCCGAGCGCCATGGCCGCCTCCCGTTTCCTACTTTGGTCTTACGGGCGCAGGTTGACGTTTGGAAGGCGAAGGAATGGCGTTATTGAAATCGTGACGCAGCTGGCTGCGCCCTCGCCTTCCCTGGAGCCTACGCATGCAACGCCTGCTTACCGGTCTCGCTCTTTGCGGCGCCCTTCTGGCCGCCTCCCCCGCCCTGGCCGCCCTCAAGGTCGGCGACACGGCGCCCGACTTCACCGCCCCCGCCGCCCTGGCCGGCAAGGACTTCTCCTTCACCCTGGCCAAGGCGCTGAAGAAGGGCCCGGTGGTGCTGTACTTCTTCCCGGCCGCCTACACGTCGGGCTGCACGGCCGAGGCCCACGAATTCGCCGAGGCGACGCCCGAGTTCGAGAAGCTGGGCGCCACCGTGATCGGCGTCACCGGCGGCAATGTCGACCGCATCAAGGACTTCTCCAAGGAGCACTGCCGCGACAAGTTCGCGGTGGCGGCCGCGAACGCCGACCTGATCAAGAAGTACGACGTCGTGCTGCCGATGAAGGACAACCTGTCCAACCGCACGTCCTACGTCATCGCCCCCAGCGGCAAGATCCTGCTGGCCTACAGCGACCTGAACTTCCAGGGCCACGTGACCAGCACCATGGACGCGGTGAAGGCCTACAAGGCCGGAAGCAAGACCGGAAAGAAGAAGTAGTTCCGGTTTCGGCCAGCCTCTTTCGAAATCGACGCGCGCGGGCCGGATCGGTCCGCGCGCGTTTCGTTTAGAGTGCCGGCCATGGGCGACACGATCCTCTTCGAGACCTTGGCCCGCGGCGTCGCCATCGGCGGTTTCGCGGTCACCGGACTGGGCCTGGTCCTGGATCGGCGCACGACGCCCGCGCGCTGGGTCGGCGGGCTGTTCTTCGCCTGCGCCATGGCCCATGTCATCGAGGGCTACAGGCCGGGCGGCGTGGCCGTGGCTTCCCCGATCGTCTGCGCGCTGTCGGTGGCGACCACCGGCCTGTTCTGGGCCCTGGCCTACGCCGTGTTCGCCGACGAGCGGCGCTTCTCGCCGCATCGCCTGTGGCCGGCCGTGGGGCTGGTGGCGCTGTGGTTCCTGGCCCGGTCGATCCCGCCGACGATCTGCAAGCCGTTCTGGCTGGTCTTCAACCTGGCCTCGGCCGGACTGGTGCTGCACGCCTTGCTGGTGATCTGGCGCGGCTGGCGCGACGATCTGGTGGCCCAGCGCCGCCGCATCCGGGGGCCGGTGATGATCGCCGCCGCCGGCTACATCCTGCTGCTCAGCATTCGGGACATGGCCTGGATCGGCGGCCTGCCGGGGTTGCCCGCCGCCGGCCTGCTGCAATCGCTGACCCTGGCCGCCCTGGCCGTGGCCGCCTCCGCCGCCCTGCTGCGCGCCGAACCGCTGCTGGTGGTGGTTCCCATGGCCGGCGAGGCGGCCACGCCGACGCCCGCGCCCTTGATGGACCTCACCCCCGCCGACCGCCTGGTGCTGGCCCGGCTGGAGACGGCGATGGACCAGGACGAGGTCTGGCGCGGCGAGGACCTGTCGATCAGCGCCCTGGCCGCCCTGGTCGGCGCGCCCGAGCACCGCCTGCGCCGGCTGATCAACGGCGTGCTGGGCCACCGCAACTTCGCCGACTACGTCAACGGCCGCCGTATCGAGGCGGCCAAGACCGCCCTCGCCGCCCCGGACCTGGCCCTGAAGTCGATCTCGACCATCGCCTACGACCTGGGCTTCGCCTCGCTGGGCCCGTTCAACCGCGCCTTCCGGGCCGCGACCGGCGTCACCCCGACCGAATGGCGAGCCGCCAACACCCCGGTTCCGACCCGGCTGAGGCTGGTCGAAACCGGCGATCCTTCGTCGAAATCCGACAAGACGGCCTGATTTCGCGATCGGCGCGACGCGCGGCGGCCGGCGCGTCTTCCTCCGGGCGTCGTTCATCCGAGGAAAGCCCGATGTCGTTACTTCTTCCGCTCGCCGAGAACTGGCTGCAGTCCACCTTCACCGACGTCAGCCGCTACGTGATCTTCGCGGTCGGCGTCTGGCTGGCCCTGTGGGTCGTGCTGGCGGTCCCGCTGGCCGGCCGCAAGATCCGCGAGGGGCGCCCGCCGGCCCGCCAGCTGCTGATCGAGTTCGCCACCTCGATCCGCTCGATCATGATCTTCTCGACCGTCGGCCTGATCAGCTTCGGCCTGTTCCACGCCGGCCTGATGCCCGGCCCCTACATCGCCCGAAGCCTGGGGCCCGTCTGGTTCTGGACCAGCCTGGCGTTGATGATCGTCGCCCACGACGCCTGGTTCTACTGGACGCACAGGCTGATCCACGACCGGCGGCTGTTCCGGACCTTCCACCGCCGCCATCACCGGTCCAACAGTCCCTCGCCGTTCACCGCCTACAGCTTCGACCTGGGCGAGGCGGCGATCAACGCGCTGTTCGTGCCGCTGTGGATGCTGCTGGTCCCCACCCAGTGGCCGGTCGCGGGCCTGTTCATGCTGCACCAGATCATCCGCAACACCCTGGGCCACAGCGGCTACGAGCTGTTCCCCGCGAGCCGCGACGGCCGCCCGCTGCTGCCCTGGCTGACGACCGTCACCCACCACGACCTGCACCACGCCCAGGCCGGCTGGAACTACGGGCTCTATTTCACCTGGTGGGATCGGATGATGGGAACCGAGAACCCGCGCTACCTGGAGCGGTTCGCCCAGGCCGTGCGGCGCCCTAAGCAAAACTTGGCGGGACGCGGGTTGGCGGAGGCGGCGGCCGAAGCCGCCTGAACCCTACCAGGTGGTGCGGACCAGCTTGACCATCAGCCGGCCGTCCTGGACCCGCTCGTCGGCGGCGCGCAGGCTGACGGTGAACTCGGCGGGGATGTCGAACGGCCGGGTCAGGCTGAAATCGACGCCCTCCTCGCCCATCGTGCCGCCGCCGACGGCGATCGAGGCGACCGGCCGGCCGTCCAGGGTCAGTTCGGATCGCACATTGGCCCGGGTCACCGGCGTGGCGCCGCGCAGATAGACCGGTTGGCTGGCGTTCATATCCATCGACAGGCGCACATAGTTGGTCTTGGGCAGCAGGCCAAAGCCGAACGAGCGGGCCAGGGACGAGCGGATCGCCGCCTCGCGGGCGTTCCAGGACGCGCCGACGCCGACCGCGCGGTTGGCGGCGAGATGTTCGTCGGGCTTCTGGTTCAGGTTGAGGTCGAAATTATAGGTCGGGTCGTCGATCGCCCCCGCGACCTTGGCGGTGAAGGTCGCCTTCTCGGCGTCGCTGGACAGGTCCAGGGTCTGGGCGGCCGAATAGCCCTGGAAATGGCCGTCGGCGCCCCACACCGACAGGTCGGGCTTGCGCACGACGTCGCCCGCCGTCGCCGGCGCGGCGGCGACCGTCAGCAAAGCCACGATCAGGGAAGTCGTCCTGAGCCCCATGAACGCCCGATAGCACAAGGCGGCGACAGGCTGAAGCCTGTCGCCGCCCAATTTATATGACAGTTGTTCGACAGCCCTTTTTCCGGGCGCGATCAGGACTTGGCCGCCTTTCGGGCGGGCGCGCCGGCGGCGTCGCAGCCGAGCTTGGCGCACAGCTTCTGCAGCATCTTGGTCTGCGTCTCGGCCATGATCGCGGGCATCTGCGTCATCATCTTCTGGGTCAGTTCGGGCGTCTTGGCGATCAGGGCCTGACCGGACGGTCCCTCGTAGAACGCCACCAGGTCGCGCAGCTCCTGCTCGCTGAAGACCTCGGCCACGGCGTCGAGCATCGGCGCCTTCATCTTGTCGGTCATCTCGTGCGTGGTTTCCAGGACGGTCTCGCTGATCAGGCGGCTCTGCTCGTCGGTCACCGACGGAGTCTGCTTGCGCATCGTCTCGATCATGGTCGGGACCATCTGGTCCATCATCTGGTTCAGCAGCGTGTCGTAGTGGATCGCCTTGAAATAGCGCTCGGCCAGGGCGCGGGTCTCGGGCGAAGCCTTGGACGCGGCGGCGGCGGGCGGCGGCGAAGCCTGCCGGGCCTGGGCCGCGTTTCCGGCCAGGCACAGGGCCGCCGCGGCGACGAGAACAGCGAGACGTTTCATGACAGATCCCCCGACGGTGAAGCTGCATCTCATTGCCCCAGAGCTACCTAGGGATGCAAGCCCGCCGCGCGACTTGTACTTCCGCGCCCTTTCCTGTATTAGCGCGCCCATCTCACGGATGGCGGTCTTGCACGCAGCCCTTTGGGTCGGGATTTCCCGCTCGGCATGCAGGATCCATCGTGGTCGACGGACTTCCGCCGTCGCCCACGCCGCCTTCCAAGCCGGAAGAAGGAAAACATGGCGTTCTACGAACACGTGGTCATCGCGCGGCAGGACATCTCGCCGCAACAGGCCGAAGCTCTGAACGAGCAACTCAAGGCTCTCCTGGAAGAAAATGGCGGTCACATCGCCAAGATCGAATACTGGGGCCTGCGTAACCTCACCTATCGCATCAAGAAGAACCGCAAGGGCCACTACTCCCTGCTCGCCATCGACGCTCCGGCCGCGGCCGTGAAGGAGATGGAACGTCAGCTGCTGATCAATGAAGACGTGCTGCGCTTCATGACCATCCGCGTCGAAGAGCTGGACCTGGAACTGTCGCCGGTTCTGGCCCGTCGCGACCGCGAACGTGGCGAGCGCACCGAGCGCCCGCGCGACGACTTCGCGCCGGCCGCGTAAGGGAGAAGAGAGATCATGACCGATACCACTGCTCCCGAAGCCGGCGCTCCCGCCGCCGGTGGCGGCGCCCGCCGCCCGTTCTTCCGTCGCCGCAAGGTTTGCCCGTTCTCGGGCGCCAACGCGCCGAAGATCGACTACAAGGACGTGAAGCTGCTGCAGCGTTACGTTTCCGAACGCGGCAAGATCGTGCCGTCGCGCATCACCGCGGTGTCGGCCAAGAAGCAACGCGAACTGGCCAAGGCCATCAAGCGCGCCCGCTTCCTGGCTCTGCTCCCCTACGTCGTGAAGTAAGGGAGACACCACGATGAAAGTCATTCTGCTCGAACGCGTCGAAGGCACCGGCGTCCTCGGCGACGTGGTCACCGTGAAGGACGGCTTCGCCCGTAACTTCCTGCTGCCGCGTCACAAGGCCCTGCGCGCCAACTCGACCAACCTGAAGACCTTCGAAGCTCAGCGCGCTGAGATCGAAGCCCGCAACGTCAAGAACCGCGAAGCTGCCGGCAAGTCGGGCGAAGGCCTGGACGGCAAGCAGTACGTGATGATCCGTCAAGCCGGCGAAAGCGGCCAGCTGTACGGTTCGGTCGCGGGCCGCGACGTCGCCGACGCCATCAAGGCCGAAGGCGGCAAGGTCGACCGCTCGATGATCGTGCTGGACAAGCCGATCAAGACGCTGGGCGTCCACGAAGTGAAGGTGAAGCTGCACGCCGAAGTGACCGTCACGGTCACCCTCAACATCGCGCGCAGCCAGGACGAAGCCGATCGCCAAGCGCGCGGCGAAAACGTCATCGCCGCTCAGTTCGAAGAAGACCGCGCCGCTGACGCCGAAGCCGCCCAAGACATGGCGGAAGGCGGAGCCGGTTCGTTCGAAGGCGACCACTACGAAGCCTAAGCCGGCTTAATAGCGTCTAGAAAAACTGAAGAACGGCGCGGAGAAATCCGCGCCGTTTTTTTCTGCGCGTTTAACCAGAATTGCTCAGCTTGTGAGCGGATGCACGCATCCCCATCCTTTCCCTAGGGGGAGAAGGGCTCCTCCGCTTCCGGAACAAAAGGCCTTGAGCCTCTGGAAGCCATGCGAGGGGATTTCGCAATGCGTTTCAAAAGCTTCCTTCTGGCCGCCGCCTCCATCGCGGCCGTTTCCGGCGTCGCCCAGGCCCAGGACGTCGCCGCGCCGACCGACTCGACCGAGGTCGATCAGGTCGTCATCACCGGCACCCGCGTCGCCCGTTCGCGGCTGGACACCGTCTCGCCGGTCGACGTGGTCGACAACAAGGCCCTGACCCGGCAGGGCACGCCGGAACTGGCCCAGGCCCTGGCCAATCTGGCGCCCTCGATCGATTTCCCGCGTCCGGCGGTGACCGACGGCACCGACTCGGTGCGCCCGGCCACCCTGCGCGGCCTGTCGCCCGACCAGACCCTGGTGCTGCTGAACGGCCACCGCGCCCACACCTCCGCCCTGGTCAACATCAACGGCTCGATCGGCCGAGGCTCCGCGCCGTTCGACCTGAACACCATCCCGACCGCAGCCCTGGACCGCGTCGAGATCCTGCGCGAAGGCGCGGCCGCCCAGTACGGGTCGGACGCCATCGCCGGGGTGATCAACCTGCGTCTGCGCGAAGCCAGCCACGGCGGCGGCGCCAGCGCCACCTACGGCATCTACAACACCGACGTGAAGACGGCCCGCGACCGCGACGGCCGCAAGGCGCACGACGGTCCCACCTACAGCGCCTCGCTGTGGCAAGGCTTCGCCCTGCCCAACGAAGGCTTCCTGACGGTCACCGGCGAATATTCGTTCCGCAACCCGACCAACCGCGCCGACCGCGACCCGCGCGTCTCGCCCCAGAACGTGACCGGCGTCTACGGCGACCCCCAGGTCGAGACCAAGACGATCTACGCCAACTTCGGCCTGCCGCTGAACGAGGCCTGGAGCCTGTACGGCCTGGCTGGCTACCAGAACCGCAAGGGCGAGAGCTCGGCCTTCCCGCGTCTGGCCGACAACGCCAACAACTATGTCAGCGTCTATCCGACCGGCTACGTGCCGCGGATCACCACCAAGATCGACGACTACAACCTGGCCTTCGGGACCAAGGGCGTGATCGGCGGCTTCAACGTCGACGCCAGCGTCACCTACGGCAACAACAAGGTCGAGTACGGCACGATCAATTCGCTGAACGCCTCGTTGGGCCCGAGCTCGCCGACCCGCTTCAAGGACGGGTCGATGCAGTACGGCCAGACGGTGGCGGCGATCGACGTCAACCGCCCGCTGGAGCTGTTCAACTTCGCCAAGCCCAGCACCCTGGCCTTCGGGATCGAATACCGCGACGAGACCTACAAGATCGAGGCCGGCGAGACCGCCTCGTGGATCAACGGCGGCAACGGCAAGGGCGCCGGCGCCCAGGGCTTCCCCGGCTTCCGGCCGGCCAACGAAGTCGACGTCAGCCGCAACGCCACCAGCCTCTATGTCGACCTGGACAACCAGATCACCGACAAGCTCGATATCGACCTGGCGGCCCGCTACGAGGACTATTCGGACTTCGGTTCGACCACGACGGGCAAGATCGCCGCGCGCTACGACTTCACCGACAACTTCGCCCTGCGCGGCGCCTTCTCGACCGGCTTCCGGGCTCCGGCGCTGCAACAGCAGTACTTCACCACCACCTCGATCAACATCGTGTCGGGCGGGGCGGCTGTGGACGTGGGCACCTTCCCGGCCACCAGCGCCACCGCCGCGGCCCTGGGCGCCAAGCCGCTGGAGCCGGAAAAGTCGAAGAACTATTCGCTGGGCGCGGTCTATCACAAGGGCCCGTTCGAGCTGACGGTCGACGCCTACCAGATCGACATCGACAACCGCATCGTGCTCTCGGAGAACATCCAGGGCGTGAACGGCGGCACCCCGACCCAGCAGGCGATCTACAACCTTCTGCAGCCGTTTGGCGTGACCACGGCGCGGTTCTTCGTCAACGGCGTGGACACCACCAGCAAGGGCGTGGATGTGGTGGCGCGCTACCGCCTCGACGCCGACGAGGCCGGCCGCTTCGACCTGACCCTGGCGGCCAACTACAACCAGACCGACGTCAACAAGGTGCCGACCACCAGCATCCTGTCGGGCCTGCCGGTGCCCCCGCCCCTGTTCGCCCGGGTCAACGTCCTGACCTACGAGCAGGGCACGCCCGACCACAAGTTCGTGGCGGCCGGCGACTGGAGCAACGGCCCGTGGGGCGCGACCCTGCGGGGCACGGCCTACGGCTCGGTGCTGATCCCCAACGCCACCCCGGCCCTGGACTACAAGTCGGGCGCCAAGACGGTCTGGGACGCCGAGGCGCGCTATACCTTCCTCAAGGACGTCACCTGGGCGTTGGGCGTGAACAACCTGTTCGACGAGTACCCCGACCAGGCCCCGGCGCCGGTCAACACGACCGGGGTGGTCGCCTTCCCCAGCTACTCGCCGTTCGGCTTCAACGGGCGCTTCCTCTACACCCGTCTCAGCTACAGCTGGTAGGTTGACCTAGGGTCATGACACAACGGCGCGGGAAGCGATTCCCGCGCCGTTTTCGTACGTCCGATTCCGACGTCTCGGGGTGGCAGAACATACACAGAATATCCCCGTTCATCTTCGTCGGAGGCTCGCTGCGTCCGCGCGAAAAACCAGGCTTGGCGTTAACCTGTGGCGATGTCTCTCGTTCCTGCTCTTGACCTCCGCCCACCCTCCGCGATGGGCGACATCGTCGTCTCCGTCGCGCCTCACAATCTGGAGGCCGAACAGGCGCTGCTGGGCGTGCTGCTGTACGACAACTCGGCCTATGAGCGCCTGACCGACAGCCTGCAGGGCCGCCACTTCTACGAGCCCTTCCACGCGCGTCTGTTCAGCTCGATCGAGACCCACATCCGCAAGGGCCAGCTGGCCGAGCCGATCCTGCTGGCCGACGAGTTCAAGCACGATCCGGCGTTCGAGGAGCTGGGCGGCCTGCGCTACCTGGCCGACCTGGTCGACCGTGCCCCGCCCGCCGCCAATGTCGGCGACTACGCCCGCGCCGTGTTCGACCTGGCCCTGCGCCGCGACCTGATCCGCATCGGCGGCGAGATCGCCTCCACCGCCCACGGCGGGGTCGGCAAGGACGACGTCAAGCTGCCGGCCCGCGACCAGATCGAGCAGGCCGAACAGCAGCTCTACACCTTGGCCGAAAGCGGCGTGGCCAGCTCCGGCTTCGTCAGCTTCGGCGACGCCCTGCGCGGCGCGGTCGAGATGACCGCCGAGGCCTATAGCCGCGACGGCGGCATGTCGGGCCTGGCCAGCGACCTGATCGACCTGGACACCAAGATCGGCGGCCTGCACCCCTCCGACTTGATCGTGCTGGCCGGTCGTCCGTCGATGGGCAAGACCGCGCTCGCCACCAACATCGCCTTCAACGTGGCAAAGAAGTACGCCTGGGAGCCCCAGCCGGACGGCACCAAGAAGACCGTCAGCGGCGGCGTCGTGGCCTTCTACTCGCTGGAAATGAGCGCCGAACAGCTGGCCCTGCGTATGCTGGCAGACGCCTCGGGCGTGTCGGGCGACAAGCTCCGCAAGGGCGAGATCGACGCCAGCGAGTTCGGCCGGGTGCGCGACGCGGCCATCGAGCTGCAGGAAGCCCCGCTCTATATCGACGCCACCGGCGGCATCTCGATCGCCAAGCTGACCGCCCGGGCCCGTCGCCTGAAGCGCCAGGTCGGCCTGGACCTGATCGTCGTCGACTATCTGCAGCTGGTCACCGGCTCGGACCTCGGCTCCAACGCCAACCGCGTGCAGGAAGTCTCGCAGATCACCATGGGCCTGAAGGCCTTGGCCAAGGAGCTGGCCTGCCCGGTAATCGCCCTGTCGCAGCTGTCGCGTCAGGTCGAGCAGCGCGAGGACAAGCGGCCTCAGCTGTCCGACCTTCGCGAATCCGGCTCGATCGAGCAGGACGCCGACATGGTCTGGTTCGTCTATCGCGAAAGCTACTATGTCGGCCGTTCGGAGCCGCGCGAAGGCACGCCCGAGCACCTGCAATGGCAGGAGGACATGGACCGCCTGCAGGGCCTGGCCGAGGTGATCATCGCCAAGCAGCGTCACGGCCCCATCGGCACCGTGCGCCTGTCGTTCAACAGCGACACCACCCGCTTCGGCAACCTGGCCCGCGACCACTACTTCCACCAGATGCGCAGCGGCGACGACGAATAATCCGAGGACCCACGGCGAGGATTCCATTGTGGCCCATCAGCTCGTGCTCCAGTTTCCGCACGCTTCCCTGGCGGACTACGATGCGATGATCAGCCTGGAAGACCGGATCATCGAAGCCCTGAGCGGTTGCGGCGGCGACCTCGGCGATCTCGACGGCCACGACGCGGGTTCCGGGGAGATGAACATCTTCATCATCACGCCGGAGGCGCGGGCAACCTTTGCCCTCGTTGCGGAACTGTCGGTGATGAAGCCGCTCATGGCGGACCTTAAGGCGGCCTATCGAGACCTGGGGGCGGATGATGATCACTACGTCGTGCTGCATCCGACCGGATCGACCGGCTTCTCCGTCACCTGAGATTTGACCCGGGACGCATCGATCGGCCAGGGTATGGCTGTCGTCGAAACGAGACCGCCCAATGGATTTCAATCCCCTGCCGACGTCCACGGTCGTCGGCGCGTTTCTGCTGGCCTTCCCGGCGCTGTTCTCGATCGTCAATCCGGTCGGGGCCTCGCTGATCTTCCATCAGGTGCTGGCCGACCGTACGGCGCACGAGCGCCATCAGCTGGCCTTCCGGATCGCGACCTACGCCCTGGCCATCCTGCTGGGATCGCTGTTGCTAGGCGGCTACATCCTCAACTTCTTCGGCGTCAGCCTGGGCGCCCTGCGCGTGGCGGGCGGCCTGGTGGTGGCGATCCGGGCCTGGGGCCTGCTCATGCAGCCCGAGGCGCACGAGGACCGCAAGAGCGACGCGGCCTCCCCCGCCGAGCGCCGCACCGAGGACATCGCCTTCTTTCCGCTGACCATGCCGTTCACGACCGGACCCGGCTCGATCGCCGTGGCCATCGCCCTGTCCTCGCAGCGGCCGGCCGGCGGCCACACGGTGGTTCCGTTCTTCCTGGGCGCCAGCCTGGCCGCCCTGGCGGTCGCCCTGCTGATCTGGGGCCTCTATCGCGGGTCCGACCGGGTCATGGCCCTGCTGGGCGTGTCCGGCGCGCGGGTCATGTCGCGTCTGGTCGCCTTCCTGCTGCTGTGCATCGGAGTGCAGATCCTGGCCAGCGGGCTGGAGAGCCTGGCGGGCGACTTCCTGGCGCGACACCCGCTGCACTGAAACAGCTCGCCATCCGCACTGGCTTTGCGCGGCGTGCTCGGCTACGTCCCGCCTCGTGACCGAAGCCAGCCTCCTGACCCTCGACCTCGACGCCCTGGCGTCCAACCACGCCGTGCTCAAGGCCGCCGCCGGCGGAGCCGAGATCGCGCCCGCCGTGAAGGCCGACGGCTACGGCCTGGGCGCGGCCGTCGTCGCCGGTTTCCTGTGGGACGATGGCGCGCGCGCCTTCTACGTGGCCAGGCTGTCGGAAGGCCTGGCCCTGCGCCGGGCCCTGGGCGAGCGCAAGGCGACGATCTATGTCCTGGACGGCGTCACGCCGGGCTCGGCGCCCGCCCTTGAGGCGGCCAGGCTGACGCCGGTGCTCAACAGCTTGCCGCAGATCGAGGCCTGGAACAGCCACGCGCGCGGCCGCACCCTGGACGCCGCCCTGCACATCGACACCGGCATGAACCGGCTGGGCCTGCGCCCGGAAGAGGCCGTGGTCCTGACCGGGGCGATGGACCGGCTGAAGTTCCTGAACATCACCCTGGTGATCAGCCACCTGGCCTGCGCCTGCGAGCCCGACCACGCGCTGAACGCCCGCCAGCTGGCCAGCTTCATCGAAGCCGCCGCGCTCTTCCCCAACGCTCGCCGCAGCCTCGCCAACTCCGGCGGCATCTTCCTGGGCGAGGCCTTCCGCTTCGACCAGTGCCGGCCCGGCATCAGCCTCTATGGCGGCGGTCCGCGCGACGTGCCCGACGCCCGGATCAAGGCGGTGGCGACGCTTGAGGCGCCGATCCTCCAGGCCCGGGTCGTGCCGCGCGGCGAAAGCATCGGCTACGGCGCGGCCTTCACCGCGCGGGACACCACCCGCGTCGCCATCCTGGCGGCCGGCTATGCCGACGGGGTGCCGCGCGCCGCTCATCCGCGCGGCGCGGTGTGGTTCGACGGCGCCCTGCGCCCGATGCTGGGCCGGGTGTCGATGGACCTGATCGCCGTCGACATCACCGACTGCGACGCCGCCCGCCCGGGCGCGATGATGCAGATCATCGGCCCCGACCTGCCGGTGGACGACGCGGCGGCGGCGGCCGGCACCACGGCCTACGAGTTGCTGACCCGCATCGCGCCGAGGGCTCGACGGGTGGTCAAGGGCGGCTGAGAGACGGTGCGTCCGGCTTTGGCGCAGCGGGCGGCCAAGCTGTAGTCTCCAGTCATCTTCGAATCAGGAGCCCCCATGGCCCGTGACGGCGCCGTCTACGCCTGCCAGTCCTGCGGCGCGGTCACGACCAAGTGGTCGGGTCAATGCTCGGCCTGCCAGAGCTGGAACAGCTTGGTCGAGGAAACCGGCGTCCGCGCGCCCGGCGCCTTGTCGGTCACCAAGGCCAGCCGCACGCGCGGCCTGCAGTTCACTGGCCTGGAAAGCGACACCCCGGCCCCGCCCCGCATCATCACCGGCGTCGACGAGTTCGACCGGGTCTGCGGCGGCGGCGTGGTGCCCGGCTCGGCGATCCTGATCGGCGGCGACCCGGGCGTCGGCAAATCCACCCTGCTGCTGGAGGTGGTCGCCAAGGCCAGCCTGAAGGGCGTGAACTGCGCCTACATCTCGGGCGAGGAGGCCGTGGCCCAGATCCGCGGCCGCGCCGAGCGCATGGGGTTCGCCCAGGCCCCTGTGAAACTGGCCGCCGAAAGCAGCCTGCGCGACATCCTCGACGGCCTGAAGCGCGACAACTTCGATCTGGTGGTCATCGATTCGATCCAGACCATGTGGAGCGACGCCCACGAGGCCGGGCCCGGCACGGTCACCCAGGTCCGGGCCTGCGCCCAGGAGCTGGTGCGCCTGGCCAAGAAGAAGGGCGTGGCCATCCTGCTGGTCGGCCACGTCACCAAGGACGGCCAGATCGCCGGCCCGCGCGTGGTCGAGCACCTGGTCGACGCGGTGCTCAGCTTCGAGGGCGAGCGCGGCTATCCGTTCCGCATCCTGCGCGGCGCCAAGAACCGTTTCGGGGCCACCGACGAGATCGGGGTGTTCGAAATGGGCGATTCCGGCCTGCGCGAGGTCAAGAACCCCTCGGCCCTGTTCCTCAACGAGGGCGGCGAGCGGGCGGCGGGCGCGGCGGTGTTCGCCGGCATCGAGGGCTCGCGGCCCGTCCTGGTCGAATTCCAGGCTCTGGTCGCCCCGTCCGCGTACGGAACGCCCAGACGCGCCGTGGTCGGATGGGATTCCGGGCGCCTGGCCATGGTCTTGGCTGTGCTCGAATCGCGTTGCGGCCTTGGTTTTGGCAACAAGGACGTCTATCTGAACGTCGCTGGCGGCCTGCGGATCACCGAGCCGGCGGCGGACTTGGCGGCGGCGGCGGCCCTGGCCTCTTCGGCCCTCGACATCGCCCTGCCGCAGGACTGCGTCGTCTTCGGCGAGGTCAGCCTGTCCGGTGAAGTGCGGCCCGTGAGCCGTATGGAGACACGTTTGAAAGAGGCCGCGAAACTCGGCTTTGGCCGAGCTCTGGGACCGTTGTCGGGGCTTCCCGAAGGCGGCGGAGCCCTGCCTGTCGCCGGCGTGGCGCGACTGGCCGACGCGGTGCGCCGCATCGGCGACGAGATCTGGGGCCAGCTGACGTGACGCCTTTCGACATCATCTTCGGCCTGATCCTGCTGGTCTCGGCCCTGGTCGGCTTCGCGCGCGGCGCCTCGCGGGAGCTGACCTCGGCCCTGTCGTTCATCGTCGCCGCCCTGCTCGCCCTGCTGGCGCTGCGCGTCACCGGCCCGCTGTTCCGGGGCATGATGGATCCGGACTGGGCGGCCACGGCGGCCGCCATCCTGGTCGCTTTCGTCATCATCTTCGTGCTGCTGCGTCTGGTCGGCGCCCAGATCACCAAGACCCTGCACGCCGACGGCGCCCTGGGCACGCTGGACCGCCTGATGGGCCTGGCGTTCGGCGTGCTGCGCGGCCTGGTGGTGCTGGGCGTGTTCAGCCTGGTGTTCCACATGGCCACCCCGCCCGACCGTGTCCCCGGCTGGATGTCGAAGTCGGCGCTGTATCCGCTGTCCAACGCCGCCGGCCGCGTGCTGAAGGTGTTCGCCCCCAAGGGCGCCGGCCTGGCCGGCAAGCTGGCCCCCGCCATTGAAGACGCCGTCCACGATGGAACAAGAGATGGCGGCGCCAGCGACAAACCGTCCGAACGCAAGTCGGGCGATCCGGGTTATGATAAGGACCAGCGTCGCTCCGTCGACGAGCTGGTGGAGAAATCGCGATGACGTCCTTCGGCCAGTCGACCGACCGCTTCTCGTCCAAGCCTTGGCGTGATCCGGAAGATGACACCCTGCGCCTCGAATGCGGGGTCTTCGGCGTCTACGGCGTGCGTGACGCCGCCGCCGTCACCGCCCTGGGCCTGCACGCCCTGCAACATCGCGGCCAGGAAGCCTGCGGCATCGCCGCCTTCGACGGCCAGCGCTTCCACACCGAACGCCACATGGGCCACGTGGGCGACGCCTTCACCGGCAACGACCTGGTCCAGCGCCTGCCCGGCGGCATGGCCATCGGCCACACCCGCTACTCCACGGCCGGCGGCAGCGGCATCCGCAACGTCCAGCCGATGTTCGCCGATCTCGAGACCGGCGGCGTGGCCATCGCCCACAACGGCAACCTGACCAACTTCCTGACCCTGCGCGAGCGCCTCGTCCAGGAGGGCGCGATCTTCCAGTCGACGTCGGACAGCGAGGTGATCCTCCACCTGATCGCCCGCTCGCGGAAGGCGCGGATCGTCGACCGCTTCATCGACGCCGTCGGCCAGATCGAGGGCGGCTACGCGATCGTGGCCATCACCAACAAGAAGATGATCGGCCTGCGCGACCCGCTGGGCATCCGCCCGCTGGTGCTGGGCGACCTGGACGGTCAGCCGATCCTGGCGTCCGAAACCTGCGCGCTCGACATGATCGGCGCCCGCTTCGTGCGCGACGTCGAGCACGGCGAGATGGTGGTGATCTCCGAAACCGGCGTGAAATCGCTGCGTCCGTTCCAGAACGTCGCCGCCCGCCCCTGCGTGTTCGAATACGTCTACTTCGCCCGCCCCGACAGCGTCGTGAACGGTCGCTCGGTCTATGACGTGCGCAAGCGCATGGGCCAGCGCCTGGCCATCGAGACCGGCGTAGAGGCCGACGTCGTGGTGCCGGTTCCCGACAGCGGCGTGCCCGCCGCCATCGGCTTCGCCCAACAGAGCGGCCTGCCCTTCGATCTGGGCATCATCCGCAACCACTATGTGGGCCGCACCTTCATCCAGCCGACCCAGGGCGTGCGCGAACTGGGCGTGCGCATGAAGCACAGCCCCAACCGCGCGGTGCTGGAAGGCAAGCGCGTGATCCTGATCGACGACTCGATCGTGCGCGGCACGACCTCGCTGAAGATCGTGCGCATGGTCCGCGAGGCCGGCGCCAAGGAGGTTCACCTCCGCTCGGCCAGCCCGCCGATCAAGTGGCCCGACTTCTACGGCATCGACATGCCCGAGCGCGACCAGTTGCTGGCGGCCAACAAGTCGCTGGAAGAGATGGCCAAGTTCCTGGAGGTCGACTCGCTCGGCTTCCTGTCGGTCGACGGCCTCTACCAGGCGCTGGAAGCCGGTCCGCGCGACCCGGCCCACCCGCAGTTCACCGACCACTACTTCACCGGCGACTATCCCACGCGCCTGACCGACCGCGAGATCGCCGAGGGCCGCAACGACCAGGCCGAGAAGCAGCTGTCGCTGCTGAGCGCCTAGCTCCGCCTCACAACCGCATCGTCCCCCGACTTGTTCGGGGGACCAAAGCTGCGCTAATCCAGATTTCCAGGCGGCTCGGCTTGGGTTCCCCGAAGATGTCGGGGAATGACGTATTGAGAGGCGCTAGTGGCCAATCCCGTTTCCACCCTCCTCGCCAAGCTGAAGATCGACGGCTACATCCTGGCCCTGTTCGGCATGGTCGTGCTGGCCTCGATCCTGCCGGTGCGCGGCGAGGCCGCGACGATCGTCGGCTGGGTGGTCAAGATCGCCATCGCCCTGCTGTTCTTCCTGCACGGCGCCAAGCTGTCGCGCGAGGCCGTGGTCGCGGGCCTGACCCACTGGCGCCTGCACCTGACGATCCTGGCCTTCACCTTCGTGCTGTTCCCGCTGCTGGGCCTGGGCATCAGCAAGTCAGGCGTGCTGTCGCCCACCCTGTCCAGCGGCATGCTGTTCCTGTGCTGCCTGCCGTCGACCGTCCAGTCGTCGATCGCCTTCACCTCGATCGGCCGGGGCAATGTCGCCGCCGCCGTCTGCGCGGCCTCGGCCTCCAATCTGCTCGGCATCTTCCTGACGCCGGTGCTGGTGGGCCTGCTGATGCACGCCCACGGCGACGTCGGCGGCTGGGACTCGATCAAGTCGATCGTCATCCAGCTGCTGGTCCCGTTCGTGGCCGGCCAGCTGGTGCGACCCTGGGTCAAGGGCTGGATCGAGAAGCACAAGGCCCTGGTGGGCCAGGTCGATCGCGGCTCGATCCTGCTGGTGGTCTATTCGGCCTTCAGCGCCGCCGTGGTCGGGGGTATCTGGAAGATCGTCTCGATCCCGGAACTGGGCGTCCTGCTGGTCGCCTGCATGCTGCTGCTGGCCGTCGTGATGGCCGCCACGGTGTTCGGCGCGCGGGCCCTGGGCTTTTCCAAGCCCGACGAGGTGGCCATCGTGTTCTGCGGCTCCAAGAAGAGCCTGGCCACCGGCGTGCCGATGGCCGGCATCCTGTTCCCCGGCGCGACGGCCGGCATCCTCGTCCTGCCGCTGATGCTGTTCCATCAAATCCAGCTGATGGCCTGTTCGGTGATCGCCCAGCGCTACGGCGCGCGGCCCGCCGACGAGGCCTGATCGCCGGTTTCAATCGTCCGGCTTAGCCACTAGAACCCGCCCATGACTTCCGACTCCGAAAAGCCGCTGGCCGGCCGCATCGCCCTCGTCACCGGCGCCACCCGCGGCATCGGCGAGGCCATCGCCCTGGGCCTGGCCCAGGCCGGCGCACACGTCATCGCCCTGGGCCGCGCGCAAGGCGCCCTGGAAGCCCTGGACGACGCGATCTTCGCCGCGACCGGCGAGCACGCCACCCTGGTCCCGCTGAACCTGCTGGAACCCGACGGCCTGGATCAGCTGGGCGCGGCCCTCTACGAGCGGTTCGGCAAGCTGGACATCCTGGTCGGCGCCGCCGGCGTGCTGGGCGCCCTCACCCCGGTGGGCCACCTGGACCCCAAGGGCTGGGACATGATCATGGCCACCAACCTGACGGCCAACTGGCGGCTGATCCGGTCCATGGACCCGCTGCTGCGCCGCGCCGAGGCCGGTCGGGCCATCTTCCTGACCAGCAGCGTCGCCAAGACCCACCGCGCCTTCTGGGGCGGCTACGCGGCCTCCAAGGCCGGCCTGGAGGCCATCGTGGCCTGCTACGACGACGAGATGGAGAACACCACGGTGCGCGCCGTCTGCGTCGATCCGGGCGCCATGCGCACCCGCATGCGGGCCGGCGCCTTCCCCGGCGAGGACCCGCAGACCGTGCCCGCGCCCGACACCATCGTCCCGCTGATCGTCGACCTGGCCCGCCCCGACCGCGTGCCCCCCAAGGGCGTCGTGAAGTTCAAGGACCGCGGCCAGGAATCGGCCAGCGTCGGCTGATCCCGAGGGCKGCGATTTCTGATCGCCGTTAACTTATCGGACGCACGGCGGGTCTCACGGTCCACCCGCCGAGGCAAAAGTCGACAATCCGACAAAATCTCGCAAAAACAGAGCTTTACGGCCAGGCAGTCTGTCGAACCGTCAGGGCGGCGAAATATCCCTTAGATTGAGTTGCGCCAAACTGCCGCATCGTCGCGCGTGGATCAGGGCGACAACGTTAACGCCTCCTCAACCCCGCCGACGCACGTTCACTCGTGCAGTGCGGCCCTCGATGCGGCCCCACCGGGGGAGTTCATCGATGTCGCTTTTCTCGCCGAAACGTCCTGATCAGAAGGCGGCTCAACGCCTCGCGGACCTGGAGGCCACCGTCGCCGCCATCGACCGTTCGCAGGCGATGATCGAGTTCCAGCTCGACGGCACAATCATCACCGCCAACAAGAACTTCCTGAGCACCGTGGGCTATTCGCTCGACGAGATCGTTGGGCGCCATCACGGCATGTTCGTCGACCCCGCCTACGGCCGCAGCGCCGAATACAAGGCCTTCTGGGCCAGCCTGGCGCGCGGCGAGTTCTTCTCCGACAAGTTCCAGCGCGTGGGCAAGGGCGGCAAGGACGTCTGGATCCAGGGCAACTACAACCCGATCTTCGACGCCGCCGGCAAGCCGCACAAGGTCATCAAGTTCGCCGTCGACATCACCCAGGTCGAACTCGAGCGGATCGCCAACGAAGCCCGCCGCAAGGCCGAGGAAGAGCAAAGCGCCGTGGTCTGCTCGCTGGCCGGCTATCTGAAGCGCCTGGCCGGCGGCGACCTGACCGCCCGGATCACCGAGAACTTCGAAGGCCGCTTCCTGGCCATCAAGGAAGACTACAACGTCGCGGTCGACAGCCTGCGCTCGGCCATGAGCCAGATCGTCGGCTCGACCGACGGCCTGCGCGCCAGTTCCGATGAAATCGCCGCCGCCTCCGACGACCTGTCGCGCCGCACCGAGCAGCAGGCCGCCAGCCTCGAGGAAACGGCCGCCGCCCTCGACGAGATCACCGCCACGGTCCGCCGCAGCGCCGCCGGCGCCAAGGAAGCCTCGTCCGCCGCCTCCAGCGCGCGCGAAGAGGCCGCCCGCTCCGGCACGGTCGTACGCGACGCCGTCGCCGCGATGGGCGAGATCGAGCAGAGCTCGGGCCAGATCACCCAGATCATCGGCGTCATCGACGAGATCGCCTTCCAGACCAACCTGCTGGCCCTGAACGCCGGGGTCGAGGCGGCTCGCGCCGGTGACGCCGGCCGCGGCTTCGCGGTCGTGGCCCAGGAGGTGCGGGCCCTGGCCCAGCGCTCCGCCGAGGCCGCCAAGGAGATCAAGACCCTGATCGCCAACAGCACCTCGCAGGTGGCGCGCGGCGTCCAGTTGGTCGGCGACACCGGCCAGGCCCTGAACGGCATCGTCGGCAAGGTCGCCGAGATCGACACCCTGATCTCCGAGATCGCCAAGTCCTCGCAGGAGCAGGCCACCGGCCTCAACCAGGTCAACGCCGCCGTCAACCAGATGGACCAGGTGACCCAACAGAACGCGGCCATGGTCGAGCAGGCCACGGCCGCCGCCACCAACCTCAAGTCCGAATCCTCCGCCCTGGCCGGACTGGTGTCGCGCTTCGAGACGGGCGAAGCGGTCCGGCGTCCCGTGGCGGCGCCCGCCGCCCGCCCCTATGCGGCGCAATCGGCCCGCCCGTCGGCCCGCCCCGTCCCTCAGATGCGTCCAGGATCCAGCGCCGCCGTCGCGACCGAATGGGAAGAGTTCTAGGCCAGGGTGCGGAAGGTCACGGAGTAGCGCAGCGTCTCGACCGGCGGGATGCTGTGCTCCCAGGCCGAACGGGCTTCTCCGGCCAGCCAATAGGCCGAGCGCGGCTCCAGCGTCAGGGACCGCCGTTCCCAGCCGGCCCCGTCCGGCCGCCGGAACCGCAGGACGCATGGCGACAGCAGCGAGACGCCGACCACCTCGCCGAACGCCGCCTTGTCGCGATGCCAACCGATCGGCGCGCGGGGCGGATATTCGTTGACCAGGGCGTGGACCAGGGCCTCCGGCGCCAGACCCGCCAGATCGGCGGCCTTGCGCCGCAAGGACTGTAGGAAATCGGGGATCGGCGGGCCGTGCCGCAACTCCTCGGCCGGACCGTCATAGCGCCGGCCGAAATAGGCCACCCGACGACGCGCGCTGTAGCCCCGCATCTCGAAGGCGCGAAGATCCAGGCGGCCCAACGCCTCCGCCAGCGCGGCCTCCTCGTCCGGATCGATCAGGTCGGGCCGATAGACGAAACCGGGCGGTCCCGGCGCCGGATCGTCGAACAGGCTGGCTTGTCGTGGGCTCATGGTCGGCAAATGGGCCCGCCGACCTCCCCGTTCCAGTGCAACCCTTGGCGGACTGGCGCGTCTATCGGCGTCGGAGACCCCATGACGACCAGCCCGCCTGCCATCAGCCCCGATCACCTGGATGCGATCATCGTCGGCGCGGGTCCCGCTGGACTGACCGCCGCCCTCTACATGGGACGCTTCCGGCGGCGGGTGCTGGTCATCGACGGCGGCGACAGCCGCGCCGCCTGGATCCCCACAACCCACAACCATCCGGGCTTTCCCGACGGGGTGGCCGGGACGAAGCTGCTTGACCTGCAGAGGGAGCACGCCCTGCGTTACGGGGCGCGGATCCAAGCGGGAACGGTTCAGGCGCTTTCCATCGGGGACGACGGCTTCACCCTCGAGATCGACGGCGACCGCCTGCAGGCCGCGACCGTGCTGCTGGCCTGCGGGGTCGAGGACAACGCCCCGGCCCTGCCCGAGGTCGACGAATCCGTCCGGCGCACCCTGCTGCGGATCTGCCCGATCTGCGACGGCTACGAGGTCACGGGCCAACGGGTCGGCGTGATCGGCCATGGCCCGCTGGGCGCCCGCGAGGCCCTGTTCCTGCGCACCTACGCCGACCAGCTCACCCTGATCCACGTCGCCGCGCCCGACGCCCTGCCCGCCGAGGAGCGCGCCCTGCTGGCGGAAGCCGGCGTGACGCTGATCGAGACGCCGATCGAAAGCGTCGAACTGCAACCCGACCGCCCGCGCGCTCTGTGCTTCTCGGGGACGGGACGCATGGAGTTCGATGCGCTCTACAGCGCCCTGGGCGTGACGCCGCGAACGGGTCTGGCCCTGACGGCCGGGGCGCGTCACGACGACCAGGGCCGGCTGGTGGTCGACGACCATCAGCAGACCTCGATTTCTGGGCTCTACGCGGCCGGCGACATGGTGCGCGGCCTCAACCAGATCACGACGGCGCAGGGCGAGGCCGCGATCGCGGCGACGGCGATGCACAACCGCCTTCGCCTCACGACGCCCGGAGCTGCTTGAGCAGCAGATTGGCGGTCGCCGTCGCCGAGCCGTCGCCCGTCAGCGCCACGGCCACGAAGGCGCGATCGGCAGGCGAATAAAGCGCCATCGCGCCGACACCCGACGCGCCGCCCGCGTGGCCCAACCAAAGCGTGGCGCCGCCCGCGCTTTCCGGAGCGTCCATCGCCATCACGCCCAGGCCGTAGAACGTGCCGGTGTCGAACATCGGGTAGAGCGTCGCGAACATCGCCTCCACCCGCGGCTGCTTCAGGAGCTGACCGCCCAACAGCGCCCGCCAGAACGCGACCATGTCGTCCGCCGAGGCGACGATCGGCCCCGCCGCGCCGGGCTCCGACAGGGCGATGACCGGCGCCTTGGCCGAGAACAGCGGCGCGACATCGCCCGGCGGCGCGTCGGCCCGGATGGTCTTCATTCGCGTCAGACCCAGCGGCTTGATGACCCGCGCGTCTATCGCGTCGGTATACGCGCGGCCGTCGACCCTCGCGATGATCTCGCCCAACAGGGCGTAACCGGTGTTGGTGTAGCGCCAGCGCTCGCCCGGGCAGAACATCGGGCCGTGACGGCGCGCGATGCGCAACTGCTCGGCGAGGTCGGGCGCGCGATGCTCGGCGCGAACCCTGAGGTCCTCGTTGGCGCTGAACAGGCCGCTGGTGTGGGCCAGGAGATCGCGAACCGTCACGATCTGGCCGTTGGGGACGTCCCGCACCCACTTCGAGACTGGATCGTCCAGCGAAAGCTTGCCCTCCTGGGCCAGTTGCAGCACGACCGTCGCGGTCATCGTCTTTCCGGCGCTGGCCCAGAACAACATCGAAGCGTCGCCGGTCGCCTCGGTCCGCGACCAGACGCCCCGACTCGGGACCATGACCGCCGCCGTGATCGAAGGCGCGCCGGTCGCCGCCTTGGCCTTGTCGAAGGCGGCGTCGAGCCTGGCCTTGGTGGACGCGTCGAAGGGCGCGGCCGCGGCGTCGCCGACTGGGCCGATCATCACCGGGGCGTGGAGCGCGGCTCCGACATAGGGCTTTCGGCCCGAGCAGACGGCCGGCCGATAGTCGTCGGCCATCGCCACATTCGCCACGCCGGCCAACGGCGTCGCGAGCGCGCCAAGGACCAGACTTCGTCTCGCTAGCATCGCCTGCCTCCCCGGATCCGCCTCAGGGTGAGGCGAAGTCCGAGGCTATCTTGTGGCGTGGCTCAGCGCCCCTTCGGCGGCGCTTTGTTGCCGCGAACGGTGCGGGCGCCGGCGACGGGACGACGCGGCGCGGTCTTGGAGCCCGCCGCCTTGCCGCCGGCGGCCTTGAAGCCGACCTTGTAGCTGGGCGTGGTCGACTTCTTCTGGGCCCGGGGGCCCTGCTTCTTGACCGACTTGACCGCGCCCTTGCCGGGCTCGGCCGCCGGTGTCGCGGCGATCTCGGTCGGCTTGGGGGCCTTGGACGCCTTGGCCGCCTTCGAGACAGGCTTGCCGCCGCTCGGGGCGCGCACGGGCAGACCGGCGGCCACCGCGGCCGCCGCCGCGGCGGCTTCGGCCACGCGCACCGACTTCTTGACGGTGTTGCGCGATGCGCGGATGCGTTCGGCTTCGCGTTCACGCCGCTCGAACTCGCGCTTGCCCTTGCCCGAGTGGCCCTTGGCCTCGCCCTCGGCATAGGGGTTGGCGCCCGACTTCAGGGTGATGCGCAGCGGCACGCCCGGCAGGTCGAAGCTTTCGCGCAAGGAGTTGATCAGGTAGCGCCGATACTGCTCTGGCATCTGGTCGGCGCGGCTGGAGAACAGCACGAAGGTCGGCGGACGGGCCTTGGTCTGGGCCATGTACTTGGGCTTGATGCGCTTGCCGCCGACGCTGGGCGGCGGGTGGCGCTGCATGGCCATCTGCAGCCAGTCGTTCAGGTCGCGGGTCTTGACCTTGGTCGACCAGTCCTTGTGGCTCTTGAGCACGGCCGGCATCAGGCGCTCGACGCCCTTGCCGGTCTCGCCCGACAGCGCCACCACCGGCGTGCCGCGCAGCTGCGGCAGCATGCGCTCGGCGTGCTCGACGAAGCCCTTCAGGGTCGCGCCCGGATCCTCGACCAGGTCCCACTTGGCCAGCACGAAGACGACGCAGCGCCCTTCCCGCTCGGCCAGGTCGGCGATCTGCAGGTCCTGGGTCTCGAAGGGGTGGGTGGCGTCCATCACCAGCAGCACCACCTCGGCGAAAGTGATCGAGCGGATGGTGTCACCGGTCGAGAGCTTCTCGAGCTTCTCGTTGACCTTGGCCTTCTTGCGCAGGCCGGCGGTGTCGACCAGCCGCACCTTGCGCCCGCCCCAGTCCCAGTCGACCGAGATGGAGTCGCGGGTGATGCCCGCCTCGGGACCGGTCAGCAGGCGCTGCTCGCCGATCAGGCGGTTGATCAGGGTCGACTTGCCGGCGTTGGGACGGCCGACAATGGCGATCTTGATCGGCTTGTCGTCGTCCAGCTCGTCGTGGTCGCTCTGCAGCTCTTCCGGCGCGATGGCGATCAGGGCCGCATAGAGCTCGGCCATGCCTTCGCCGTGCTCGCCGGAAATCTGGATCGGCTCGCCCAGACCCAGGACGTTGGCCTCGGCCGCGCCGTGGTCGCCCGCCTTGCCCTCGGACTTGTTGGCGGCGACCAGCACCGGCTTGTTCCGCTTGCGCAGGATCTCGGCGAAGATCTTGTCCAGCGGCGTCAGGCCCTCGCGGGCGTCGAACACCAGCAGGGAGACGTCGGCCTCCTCGATCGCCAGCTCGGTCTGGGCGCGCATCCGCGCTTCCAGGCTCTCGTCGGTGACGTCCTCGAAGCCGGCGGTGTCGATCAGCTCCAGGTCCAGGTCGCCCAGGCGGCCATGGGCGAAGCGGCGGTCGCGGGTGACGCCGGGCTGGTCGTCGACCAGGGCCAGCTTGCGGCCGGCCAGACGGTTGAACAGGGTCGACTTGCCCACATTGGGGCGGCCGACGATGGCGAGTTTCAAAGGCATGGGCTGTGATTAGTCGATTTCGGGGACAAAAGCGACAAACCCGGACTGGTAAGGACCAGCCCGGGTTCGCGACGCTTGGATTGTGGGTCCGGGCGAGCCCGGGGAACGCCTAGCGGATGGCGATCAGATCGGCTTCGTCGGTGGCGACATAGACTGTGTCGCCCATCGCCATCGGGCCCAACAGGACACGCTGGCCGAGCTTCAGGGTCTTCAGCGTCTCGCCGGTCTTGGGGTTCAGGGCCACGGCCTGGCCTTCGCTCGACACGGTGATCAGGCGGCCCGAAGCCAGGATTGGCGTCGACCACAGCAGCGGGTGCTTGGCGCGCTTCTTCTTCTGCTTCTTGCTCAGTTGATCGGTGTTGTTCAGGTCGCGGATCCAATAGACCTGACCGGCTTCACGCGACACGCAGATCACCTGGCCGGCCTTGTCGACCACGAAGACCACGTCGCCGGCCGCCCACGGGCTGGTGATGGCGGTGACCGGCAGGCTCCAGCGGGCCTGGCCCGTGCGCAGGTCGGTGGCGGCGAAGACGCCCGAATGGCTGACGGCGAAGACGTCGCCCTTGAAGATCACCGGACGACCGGCGATGTCGCGGATTTCCGACAGGGCGTTGGTGCGGCTGGCGCGGCTGAGGGCCTCGCTCCACAGGTCGTTGCCGTTGGTGGCGCGCAGGGCGACCAGTTCGCCCGAGGCGAAGCCGGCCACGACCGTGTCGCCGCTGACGGCGGGGCTGGTGGCCCCCAGGATCCGGGCGGGCTCGATCAGGGCCTGATAGGTCCAGCCCGGCGCGCCGTCGGCGGCGTTGAAGGTCAACAGTTCGTTGTCGGTGGAGATCGCGAACACCCGGCCGTCGGCGACGGTCGGCGCGGCGTGGATCGCCGTGCTGGTCTCCTGACGCCAGGCCTCGGCGCCGGTTGCGGCGTCAAGCTGGGCGACGAAACGGAAGCCCGACGCGACGTACAGCTTGCCGTTGGCGTAGGCGACGCCGCCGCCGAAGCCCGTGCGGTCGGCCGTGCTGCCGCCAATGCCCAGGAAACCGTGCTTCTTGCCCGGAGCCTTGGCCGGACGCAGGTCCTTCTTCCAGATCGTCGAGCCGCTGCGGGCGTCGATGGCGCTGACGGTCGCTTCACCGTCCATGACGAAGATCTTGCCGTCGGCGGCCACGGGCGGCGCGGTGACGTGATAGCGGCGATTGGCCTTCTGGCCGAAGCCCTTGCGCCAGGCGACGTCGAAATTGGCGGCCGCGGCCACGTGCTCGACCGACTGCTCGGCGTTGCCGCCCGGCAGCGGCCAGTCGGCCTGAACGGTGGGCTCGGGCAGGAAGAAGTCGACGCCCTTCAGCGCTTCGGCCTGCTCGACCTTCTGGTCGAAGGCGATGACCGAGATCCGCTGACCCTGGGTGGCCAGGGTCTTGTTGGCCTCCTTCTTGTCGAAGGGGTTGATCTTCGAAATCGTCGAACACCCGGCCACCGACACCGCGGCGGTCATCATCGCGGTGAGAAGCAGATAGCGCTTAGTCGTCATGGGGCGGCGGCTCATTGGGCGGTATTGGGGGCGGCAGCGGGGCCGACGTCGGCTTGCACGCCGGGCGGAAGCGCCAGCGCGGAGGGCGGCGGCAGAGCCATGGCCGCCTTGACCACGGCCGGCAGATCCTTGGCGGAGCCTGAATCGATCATGGCCATGGCGGCGCGGGCGCGCTCGCGAATTTCGTCGGAGGAGTTGTCGAGCGAGCTGGACAGCACGAGGAAGTCGCCGCGCGCGCCGGCCAGGTCACCGGCCTGCAGCTTGGCGAAGGCCAGCGCTTCCTTCGCCTGCACGCGATAGGGACTCGTCTCGCCCATCAACGGATTCAGCCTCGCCTCGACTTCCTTGTAAGGAGCCGTGTCGAGGAGCGCCAAGGCGGAATTGAGGCCGGCTTCGTCCGCGAGCACCGGATTGGTCGCAAGCTTGGCCGCTTGGTCGAAATAAGCCACCGCTTCGGCGGTTTTGTTCTGTTCCAGACGCACGCCGCCCATCTGCATCAGGGCCAGGGCCTTGTAGGTGGGCGTGCCGGTCTTGGAGATCGCCTCGAACGCCGGGAAGGCCGTGACCGGACCCGTCTTCTGGGCGCTGGTCAGGGCCGCTTGGTAGGCCTCGGCGGCCTTGTCGGTCTGATTCTGCTGGTAGCTGGTCCAGCCCATCCAGCCGCCGGCGCCCAGAATCGCCACCGCGGCCAGCGCGCCCACCCAGGGCAGCGACTTCAGCGCGAGGGACTTGTAGCGGTCGGAGCGCAGCTGCTCTTCGACCTCGTCAAACACATCGACCACGAACGAGGCTCCGATAGGGGCGAAACAGCGCCCTGAGGCGGCGATACGGGATCACTCCAGAATCGACGCGCGAAATGAAAACCATGGCGAGCGAACCCACCGAGGCGGCGAACCTATAGCGTGTCTGGGCCAGCCGCAACGGGGCGGAACCGGTGCGCGCCCCAGTCTTTGGGTCTGCTAGCCCTTCTTCGCGTAGTACGTCTCGGCCTCGCCCGGGAAGGTGCGCGCCTTGACGTCGCGGGCGTAGTCGGCGGCGGCCCGCTCGATCTCGCCCTTCAGGTCGGCGTAGCGGCGCACGAACTTCGGGGTCCAGTCGAACAGGCCCAGCATGTCGTCGACCACCAGCACCTGGCCGTCGCAGCCGGCCGAGGCGCCGATGCCGATGGTCGGAACCGAGATGGCGGCGGTCACTTCACGCGCCAGGCCCTCGGCCACGCCCTCGACCACCACGGCGAAGGCCCCGGCCTCGGCGGTGGCGCGGGCTTCCTCCAGCACCTTCAGCCGGCCGGCCTCGTCCTTGCCCTTGGCCTTGAAGCCGCCGTCTACCAGCACCGCCTGGGGGCGCAGGCCGATGTGGCCCATGACCGGAATGCCGCGCTGCACGAGATAGGCGATGGTGGACGGGACGGTGGAACCGCTCTCGACCTTCACGGCCTGGCAGCCCGTCTCCTTCATGATCCGCACGGCGTTGGCGTAGGCGTCTTCCGGCGCGCCCTCGTACGAGCCGAACGGCATGTCGACCACGACCATGGCCTTGCGCGAGCCGCGCATCACCGCCTGGCCGTGCAGGATCATCATCTCCATGGTCACGCCCACGGTGTTGGGCAGGCCGTGGACGACCATGCCCAGCGAGTCGCCGACCAGCAGCACGTCGCACGACTCGTCCAGCGCCGCGGCGATCGGCGCGGTGTAGGCCGTCAGACAGACGATGGGCTCGCCGCCCTTGCGCGCGGCGATGTCGGGAGCCGCCAGGCGGCGGACCTTCTCTTCACGATGGGCGGACAGGACGAGCACTCCAGCGAAAAACGCGTGCCGTTTTCCGCCAGAACGTTCGGCGCCGCAACATGATCGTTGAAAACTTTGCCTAGACCTCGTCCATCAGCCGGGTGACGGCGAAGGCCAGGGCCAGGCCCGCCAGCCCGACCGCCAGCCAGATGGTCTCCGCGCCGCCCAGGGTGAACAGCTGGTCGTAGCGATGAGTGAGCTTGTCCAAACCCAGGTCCAGCTGACGCGCACTGTCATGCGACATCTCCGAGAACTCGCTGGAGAACCGGGCGCTGACCAGCTGGGCGGCGGCGGCAACCCCGGCCACGACGCCGGTGGCGCCGATCAGCACGCGGCGCAGCGCCCAGCCCCGATCAAGCTTGTTGGTCACCTGCTGCGCGAACAGCTCGGCGTCGCGAAACACTGGAGCCTGACCGTAGAGGCGCGTGAGTTGGGTTTCGAAATCCAGGTCAGCCACGGTTTTCCCTCCTCGCGGAGTCGTTCGGTGCGCTTTCGGACGGCGGGGCCATCCGGGCTCTGAGTTTATCCAGACCACGTTTGACATGGGATTTGACCGTCCCAAGGGGGATGTTCAAGACCTCGGCCGCCTCGGCGTGCGACCAGTCGGCCCCGTAGCAAAGCGACACGCAGAGCCGCTCGGCTTTCGACAGATGTTTCAGCGCTTCGTCCAGGTCCAGACGATCCGCCGTCGCGGCGGAACCGTCCGACGCGACCGGAGCCTCGTCCTCGGGGGCCTCGGTCAGCACGAAACGCGCCTCCCGCTTGACCTTCCGCAGATAGAGCCGCGCGGCGATCTTCTTGATCCAGCCCGCGAAGCTCCCCTCCCCGCGATAGTCGACGATCTGCTCGTAGCCGACCAGGAACGCGTCCTGGGCGATGTCGTCGGCCGTGGCCGGATCGGCCCCCAGCCGGCGCAGCAGTCCCCGCACGGCCGAGCCGTGGCGGCGCACCAGCTCGCCGAAGGCCCGCCGGTCGCCGGTCGCCGCCAGGGCGGCCAGTTCGACGTCGTGGCCTGTGGGTGGGCGTTCAGTGCCCATGAATTCGTCCCCTCTTCCCCGCGGTGCGCTTAAGCCTCGGGCGCACGCTTGTTGGGGTTGAAGAAGCTGAGGATGACGAAGGCCAAGCCGATCATGCCGGGGATGGCGGCGCCGCTAACGGTGCCGAACATCGCATTATCGTTGATGCCGCCCAGCGCGACGCCGGTCAAAACAACGCCGCCGGAGGCCGCCAGCAGGATTACGCCGATGCGCAGATCGCGGTGTGCCGACGACACCCTTCGCGGCCTCACATCCTTGGTCATCGCCTCGATCAGTTCGGGCGGCAGCGGCTGTCCCTTTTCGATGGCCGCTCGCACCGTTTTCTGCATCTCGCGTCGCTCGCGGATCCTCAGATAGTTGGGAACGATGACGATGGCGGCGATCATCGTGAACAGGCCCAGCGGAACCAGAATCTCTTCCATCTCAATTTCTCGCTTTCCCCGACAAGAGCGTGTTGCTTGCCGTTCTTGTAGGTAAGAGACCTGGGCCACGCCGTTTGGAGGCGCCGGGTCGGATGAAACTTTCGTAAGGCTACGCCCCTCGAAGGATTCGAACGATTCCCCGGGGAATCCAGCGCCTAGCGTCGCATCAGGACCTGTCCGCCCAGCAGGCTGACCGCCGCGGCCAGGGTCAGGATCCCGGCGGCGGGCAGCAGGGCCGGCGCCAGTGTTTGGACCGCCAGGTTCAGCACCGGCGCGCAGGCCCACAGCACCGCGCCGCCGGCGACGGCGGTCACGGCGGCCGAGGCCAGCTTCAACCGCAGCTCGCGCCGCGCCACGCCCTGCATCACCTCGGCGACGAACGCCGCGTCCACGGCCGGCCGCGCGGGGGCGGCGTCGGCGGACAGAAAAGCGGCCAAGCGGTCTTCGGGGGTCATGACGCGTCTCCCAGTACGGCCAACAATCTCTCACGTCCTCGGTTCACATGCGACTTCACGGTGCCCAGGGGCAGGTCCAGCACCTGCGCCGCCTCGCCGTGCGACCAACCTTGGCCGAGGCAGAGGGTGACGCAGGCCCGCTGATCCGGCGGCAGGTCGGCCAGCGCCGCCTCCAGCGCCATGCGATCGGCCGGGTCGACGTCGCGCGGGGCGTCCTCGGCCTGGTCTTCGCTCCACGCTTGGTCGCGACGCGCGGCCCGCCGGGCGGCGCGGCCGTGGTCCAGGGCCTTGCGCCAGGCGATCCCGAACAGCCAGGCGCGAAAACCCTCGTCCTCGCGCAGCCGGCCGAGGCTGGACCAGGCCGCCAGGAAGGCCTCCTGGGCGATGTCGTCGGCGTCGCCGAAGCCGCTCTTGCGCAGGAACCCGCGCAGGGCCCGCTCGTGCGTCGCCACGAGCCGGGCGAAGGCGGATTGAGATCCGTTTCGCGCGGCTCGAACGAGCGGTCCGTCCATCAGACCCGCGGCCCTCGGTCCACAAGGATCGCCACCGCAGACGCCACGGCCAGCGCAGCCATGACGAAGGCCGCGATGATGAAGGCGGGCCCGGCCTGGGCGAGGTCGGTCACCGACGCATAGGTGAAGCCCGCGCAGAGGCAGCCGAACAGCGCGACCCGCGACCAGGTGTGCTGGTGGCGATAGCGTCGACGATGGCGGCGACGCGAACGTTCATCCTCGTCCGCCTCCGCGAACTCGTCGCCGTCGTTCCAGCGCTTGCTGAGCTTGGCCAGCAGCTCCGGCGGCGGCTCGCGCCCGGCCTGGGCGTAGGTCTTGATCAGGTCCAGGGTGTCGCGGTTGGCCCTGTAGGACAGCCAGCTCTGATAGGCGCCGAACACGAACCAGCTCAGCGGAAAGATCAGCCACCAGAACTGCCGAAACATCTCTTCCATGGTCCAGGTCTCCTAGATGCTTCGGATCAGCAGGCGTCGTGGGCGCGCAGGCGCGCCACGAGCGCGGCGGGCGGCTCGCGGCCGGCCTCGGCGTAGGACTTCAGGACGTCCAGGGCGTCGCGGCGGGCGCGATAGGCCAGCCAGGTCTGGAAGGCGCCGACCATCATCCAGCTCAGGGGGAACACCAGCCACCAATAAGAGCGGAACAGCTCTTCCATCGGTCTCATCTCCAGATCGACGCGACCCTTCGCGCCGTTTCTGAAGACTAGTCGGCGCCGACCCCGTGGTTGGATGCGGCGACCCGCGAAATAATTTCGTCCATGGCCGCGAACATCATGGTCGGGCTGTGGTCGGCCAGGGCGCGGCGGGTGGCGTAGCCCCATTCGACGGCCCCGCAGGCCAGGCCCGCCTCGCGCGCGGCCTCGATGTCGCGGGTCTCGTCGCCGATGCACAGCACCCGATCCTTGGGGATACGGGCGGCCTTGACCACGGCCTTGAACTTGGAGGCCTTGCCGAAGATCGCCGCGCCGCAGCCGTAGTGGTCGACCAGGCCCGCCAGCTCGGCGCCCAGGATCGAGCGGATCGTCGCCTCGGAATTGGAGCTGACGATCGCCAGCCGCAGCCCCGCCGCCGACAGGCCGCGCAGCAGGTCGCTGGTGCCGGCGAACAGCGGGATCGCGTGGGCCTCGGCGGCCATCATCTTCTTGCCGTGGGCCGCGACCAGCGGGACCTTCCACAGCGGCAGGCCCAAATAGTCGATGATCTCGCGACTGGACCGGCCGCGCAGCATGGCGATCTCGTCCTCGGTCACGGCCTTGAACTTGAAGCGTTCGGCGAGCGGTCGCACGGCGCGGATGGCCCAGGCCGTGCTGTCGGCCAGCGTACCGTCGAAGTCGAAGATGACCAGATCGATCTGGGCGTCCATTCAGCCCCCCGAACCCATGACTCGACCATACACGTCAGGCTTGAATCCGACCAGCAGTTGATCGCCCGTTGCGAGAACCGGCCGCTTGATCATCGAGGGATTGGCCAGCATCAGGTCGATGGCCTTGGCCTGGTCGATCCCCTGCTTGTCGGCGTCCGGCAGCTTGCGGAAGGTCGTGCCGGCCTTGTTCAGCAGGACTTCCCAACCCACGGCCTTGCTCCAGGCCTCCAGGCGCGGCCGGTCGATGCCCACGGTCTTGTAGTCGTGGAAGGCGTAGGCGACCCCGTGACCGTCGAGCCAGTCCCGCGCCTTCTTCATCGTGTCGCAGGCCTTGATGCCGTAGATCGTGGTCGTCACGCCTGATTGCTCCGTGCGCGTCAGATTCTCGAGTCTGACAGCCTAGAGATCGTGCGCCATCGGGCAAAACGGAAAAAGACCGGGGAAACGCCCCGAGGTCAGGCCAGGGCCAGCAGGCCTGCTCGCAGGGCGTCGCCGCCGCCGTCCGGCAGCCCGGCCTCGACGTCCGCGTGGGTCTGCGTCCAGAGCGGCAGGGCCCGCGCCAGCAGCGCCATGCCGGTCGGCGTGAGAGCCAGGCGCCGGCTGCGGCGGTCGCCGGGATCGACGCTGACCGTCAGCAGGCCGCGCCGCTCCAGCGGCTTGAGATTGGCGGTCAGGGTCGTGCGGTCCATGGCCAGCAGGCCGGCCACCGAACCGATGGTCGGCGGCTCGGGCCGGTTCAGCGACATCAGCAGCGAGAACTGGCCGCTGGTGATGTCGAACCGCTTCAGGGCCACGTCGAACCGCCGCGCCAGGGCTCGCGCCGCGCGCTGGGCGTGGAGGCACAGGCAGGTGTCCTTCACATGGAGGGTGGCGGCGAACGGGACCTGCAGCGGCTTTGACACGCTCCATTTATGTTGATATCAACGTTATCTGTCAAGGCCGAGCGGCTGGACGGGCTCACGAACAGGGAGAAGGACGATGGCGAACCCCAAGGTCGCGTCGCGTGAGGAATGGCTGCAAGCGCGCAAGGCGCTGCTGATCCATGAGAAGGAAGAAACCCAGCTGCGCGATCGCAATGCCGCCGAGCGGCTGGCCCTGCCCTGGGTCAAGGTCGACAAGACCTACACATTCGACACCCCCGCCGGCCGCAAGACCCTGGCCGAGCTGTTCGACGGCCGCGGCCAGCTGGTGGTCTACCACTTCATGCTGCCGCCCGAATGGGAGGCCGGCTGCCCGGGCTGCTCGTTCCTGGTCGACCATCTGGACGGGACCMTGCCCCACCTGAACCATCACGACGTGACGCTGATCGCCGTGGCGCGGGCGCCGCTGGACAAGATCGCCGCCTACAAGGCCCGGATGGGCTGGAAATTCCCGTGGGTCTCGTCGTTCGAGAGCGATTTCAACTACGACTTCGGCGTGTCGTTCACGCCGGAAATGGTCGCGGCCGGCGCGACCTACAATTTCGAGCCCGTCGGCGAGGACGCCGGCGAGTCGCCGGGCATGAGCTCGTTCTACAAGGACGAGACCGGCCAGATCTTCCACACCTATTCCAGCTACGGTCGCGGCGGCGAGGAGCTGATCGGGACCTACATGATCCTCGACCGCGCGCCCCTGGGCCGCAACGAAACCGGCAATATGGGCGACTGGATGCGCCGTCACGACGAATACGAGGACGCCGCCCCCGCCAAGGCCTGCCACGCGCAAGCCGTCCCGGCCTAGGCGTCCGCCATGCTGTGCTGCGCGCTGGGACTGCTGGCCTTGTTGACCGGAGCCTCGGCGCGCGGCCTGCGGGCCCTTCTCGGCGCGTGGCCGGTGGCGATCGTCGCCGGCGGCTCGGCCACCGCCCTGGCCGTCCTGATCCCGCACCACTTGGAGCACTACCGCCAGCGCGCCTTGGCCCACGACCGCACGACGCTGGCCGAGATCGTCGCCGCGCCGCTGTGCTCGGGCGGGCCTTCCTAGACGCCGGCCCGGCGCGCCACCTCGCGGCGGCGGGCCTGGATCTGGGCCTTGGCCTCCTCCAGCGCGTCGGCCTCGACCACGGCCATCAGGTTCTCGATGACCCGGCCCAGGTGCTCGCGCATCGCCGTGCGCGCGACGGCGGGATCGCGGGCCTTCAGCGCGTCCAGGATCTCCTGGTGGTCGTTGACGAGGGGCTTGTCCCTCACCCGCCCCGCCCGCTCAAGCAGGTCGCGACAAGTCGGCTGGTAGCGCAGGTCCCACAGGTTCTCGACCATGGCCACCAGCACGCCGTTGCGACTGGCCTTGGCGATGGCGACGTGGAAGCGCCGGTCGGCCAGGTCCGCCAGCGCCCCGAAGTCATGCTCCTCGGCCATGTCGTGCAGGATGACCGTCAGCTCGTCGAGCTGCTCGTCCGTCATCACCGCCGCGGCCAGGGCGCAGGCGTCGCCCTCGATCAGCCGCCGGGCCTCGACCAGCTCGAAGGCGCTGACCTCCAGCTGGGGCGCCGACACCTCGGGGCGCGGAGCGTCGGCGACATAGACCCCCGCCCCATGCCGCGCCTCGACCAGGCCGCGCGCCTCCAGGACGATCATCGCCTCGCGGATGGTCGGCCGGCTGACCTTGTAGTCGTCGGCCAGGTCGCGCTCGGAAGGCAGGCGCTTGCCCGTCGCCCAGCGCCCGTCGCGGATCGAGGCCGCGATCAGGTTGGCGATGTGCTGGCGCAGCTTTCTCGAGTCGGCGACGGGCTCGCTCACGGCGGGATCAAACCTTGGCGGGCTTGCTCCACAGCGCGCGGGTGCGATGGGCGACCAGCTTGGGCTTCCGTTCGCGGGTGAAGAAGCCTTTGTGGTTCAGCGCCCCGATCCGCATGATGCTCTGCGAGGTGCGGAAGTCGGCGAAGGCCCAGGGATGGGTGCCGAAGATGAACGGGTACTCGCCCAGCACCCGGATATACATCTCGACCATGTCGGCCTGGTATTCCTCGGTCCACATCTCCGGCGGATGGGCGTGCATGCCGGCCACGGCGTCGGCCCCGAACTCCGTGAACATGATCGGCTTGTTCGGATGGCGCGCGCGCAGCTTGGCCACGTCGCCCTTCAGCGCCTCCTCGGCCAGGTCCAGTTGGCCCGACAGCGAGTACCAGCCCTGGTAGGAGTTGACGCAGACCACGTCGCCCAGCGCCTGCCAGTCGGTCGAGCCGCCCTGGACGCTGACGATGGTCACCGGCCGGGTGTCGTCCAGCTGACGGGTCAGGTCGAACAGCGGGGTGAAGAACTTCAGGCCGGTCTCGTTGCCGCCGGCCGGCTCGGGATCGGTGGTGTGGAAGGGCTTGACCAGCGGTTCATTGGCCAGCGACCACATGATCACGCAGGCGTGGTTCTTGTCGCGACGGACCAGGTCGATGATGTCCTGGCGCAGCTGCTTGGAGCGGGCTTCCTGGATCTCCGGCGGATCGGCGAACACCAGGCTGACGGCCGGGGTTTCGTCGATGACCAGCAGGCCGTGCTCGTCGGCCAGCATCATCGCTTCCTCGCTGTACGGGTAGTGCGAGGTGCGGAAGCTGTTGCCGCCGATCCATTTCAGCAGCTCGAAGTCGCGGATGATCGAGGGCACGTCCAGGCCGCGGCCGTGGATCGGGAAGTCCTCGTGCTTGCCGAAGCCGCGCAGGAACACCGGCTTGCCGTTCAGCAGCAGCTTGTCGCCCTTGGCCTCGATGGTGCGTACGCCGATCTTCAGGGCGTACTCGTCGGGCGTCGCGCCGTTCTCCAGGCGGATGGTCAGGGTGTAGAGGTGCGGATCCTCGGGGCTCCACGGCCGCGCGCCCTTGAGCGCCACCACGGTCGAACCCTTGCCGCCGCTCAGGGTCACGGAGCCCTTCTGCTCGCCCTTGTCGTCCGAGATCGTCACGCTGGCCTTGCCCGACCAGGGCGCGCTGGCCTCAAGGTCGATCGACACCTTGCCGTCCAGGCTGGCCTTCACCGTCACGTCCTTCAGGTGGACATCGGGCGTCGTGAACAGCAGCACCGGGCGGTGGATGCCGGCATAGGGGAAGAAGTCGTAGGCCGTCTGCGGGAAGTGGACGGTGTGCATGTGCCAGCGCGCCCGGTCGGGCGTGGAGGGCACGCGGTCCAGCTGGATCTTGTTCTCAACCAGCACGGTCAGGACGTTGTCGCCGTCCAGCGACACGGCGTCGGTGATGTCGAAGGCGAACGGCAGGTGGCCGCCGACATGGCCGCCCAGGAGCTTGCCGTTCAGCCAGACCTTGGCGGTGTAGTTCACCGAGCCGAAGCGCAGGTGGATGCGCTGGCCGTCCCAGCCCTTGTCGACGCGGAAGTCGGTCTCGTACCAGGCCGAGCCGACATAGTTGCGCACGTCGTCGAAGATGTCGTTCCAGCTGGCCGGCACCGGAATCAGGCGGAAATCCTTCAGCCCCTTCTGCCAGCCCTCGGTCTCGCCCACGTCCTTGGGATCGGGCCGGAAACGCCAGGTCGCCGCCAGGCTCTTGGTCGAGCGGGTCGGACTTTCATGCGGATAGAGGATGCTGGGAACGCCGCTGGCGGGGCCGGGTTTGGCCGCCCGCGCCTGGGCCTGGCTCGCGCCGGCCACCAGACCGGCCAGGGCCATGCCGCCCGCCGCGCCGACCGCGCCTCTACGAGTGACCAGACCGCGCCGGGTCTCGCCGTCGTTCCGCGAATTGTCCGCCATGCCTACGCCCTCGCCTGATTGGAAACGTCTTTTGAACTTAAGCCTAGCGGCGAATCCCGCCGTCAGGAGCAGAAAGAAAGCGGCGGGCCTGAAGCCCGCCGCACAGGGGCCCTGGGAGAACGCCCTAGTAGGAAAGCGACAGGCGCACGCCCGCATAGCGGTGGAAGTCGCGCGCCGGCTGCAGTTCAGTGACCGTCTGGCTGCCGAAGTTGCCGAACTGGTTGGCCCCGTTCACGCCGTAGCTCTTGTCGAACACGTTGTTGACGAAGGCCACGACCTGATAGCCGCCGCCCGGCTTGCGGAAGCCGCCCGAGACGTTGACCACGCCATAGGCCTTCTGGACCGTGCCCGGGTCGGTGTTGAGCGAGAAGTTGACCTTGGTCTGATAGGCGTAGGCGGCCGAGAACAGCATCTCGTAGTCGCCGAGCGGCTGGGTGAAATCCAGGCCCGCGTTCAGCTTCCACTTGGGCGCGTTCGGCAGGGTCGCGCCCTTCAGGTCCTGGAACGAAGGCGAACCGGCGACGCAGCCCTGGGCCGCGGTCTGGCCGGGCCAGCAGGCCGCCTTGGGGAACGAGGTGATCTTGGCGTCGACATAGGCAACCGAGGCGTTGAACCGCAGCTCCTTGGTGGCGATCGCCGTCGCCTCGATCTCCACGCCCTTGGTCAGCACCTTGCCGACATTGGTCAGGCGGAAGTTCTGCGTCCCGCCGATCGTGTCGATGCCCTGGGCCTGGTAGTCGTCGTACTTCACATGGAAGACGGTGCCGTTCAGCTGGATCCGGTGATCGAGCAGCTGGCTCTTGATCCCCGCCTCGAACGACTTGGACTCTTCGGGGGCGATCGGTCCGACGTTGGCGCGGGCCTGGTTGAAGCCGGTCGTCAGATCGTAGGTCTGGCCCTTGTGGCCAGTGGCGAACGAACCGAACACCATCAGGTCGTCGGTGACCTGCTGGCGCAGACCGAGGCGATAGGTCGCCGAGCTGTCCGAGGCGCTGCCCGAGAACTTGGCGTTGCCGTTGTAGATGTCGTTGAAATAGTAGCCGATGTCTTCCTTCTGGTAGCGCAGGCCGACGATCGCCGTGGTCTTGGGCAGGAAGGTCCATTCGCCTTGACCAAACGCCGCCTTGTTCTCGGACGTAGCCTGGGCGTACCACTGCGCCTGTGAGAAGAACGGGCCGCGCTTGAAGCTGCGGCGCAGGTCGTTGTAGCCGTAGAACAGGCCCAGGGTGTAGCGGAACGGTCCGTCGCCGGGCGACAGCAGGCGCACTTCCTGGGTGTTGGCCTTGGCCTTGAAGTAGCCGCCCTGAGCGTTCTTGATCGCCGTGTACGAGGTCCGGTCGGAGTCCAGCTGGTCGTCCAGGTGGAACTGGTCGTGCGACGTGATCGAGACCAGGCTGAAGTCCTTGGGCAGCTCGTATTCGATCTTCAGCGACTGGCCGAAACCTTCACTCTTGGCGTAGGGCGGCGTGTCGTTGCTGACGGTCAGGTTCTCCTCGCCCGGCACGACGCCCGGCATGGTGACGTTGGCGGTCAGGCCCGGCGTGCCGCGCAGGGTCGCGCCCGGGGCATAGGTGCGGATCGTGGCGTTGGAGGTGGCCACGCCGTCGAGGTAGCTGGCGCCCAGTGTGACCTTCAGGTCGTCGATCGGCCGCCACAGCAGCTTGCCGCGGATCGAGGTCTCGTCGCGGCCGTTGATCTTCTTGCCGTCGTAGAGGTTTTTGACGTTGCCGTCATATTCGCTGCGGCTGGCGCTGATGCGATAGCCCAGGGTCTCGCCGATCGGACCCGACAGGCTGACCGCGCCGCGATATTCGTGGTCGTCGGTGGCCAGGACATTGGCCAGGACGCTGAACTTGGCGCTGGGGTCGCGGGTGTAGATGTTGATCAGGCCGGCCGAAGCGCTCTTGCCGTAGAGGGTGCTCTGCGGACCGCGCAGCACCTCGATGCGCTCGACGTCGGTCAGGTCGGAGAAGGCCCGGGCCTGGAACGAGACCGGCACGTCGTCCAGCTGGACCGCGACGCTGGGCTCGACGCCGATGCCGTAGGCGAAGGTGCCGATGCCGCGCAGCGCCACCGAGGCGTTGATGGGCTGGTCGGCCTGGCGAATGGTCAAGGACGGCGCGACCCGCGAGACGTCGGTGAATTCCTTGACGCCGGCGCTTTCCAGCTGCCGGGCGGTGACGACCGAAACCGCCAGGGGCACGTTCTGGACGTTCTCGGCCCGCTTCTGGGCGGTGACAACCACCTCGTCCAGCGCGATGGCGTCGGGCGCGGCCTGGGCGAAGGCGGTGGTGGACATCGCCAGCAGGAGCGCGGGCGTGGACGCGCAGCAGAGCAGCCGCTTCATGGATTTCCCCTCTTCTTTCGACTTGTTGGTGGCTTGGTCGCCGTGTCGATGTGGCGAAACCCTACCAAGTGGCCTGGCCACTTTCAAGACATTCCCCTGGACTCTCGCTCAAAATCGATGACACCGGTTTCCGAAATTATGGGGCTTTCTGGTTATGTGACCGTTATAACTGGCGAATTCTCTGCAAGAAGTGTTCGAGGAGTCGGCGGCAGCGAGAGGCATCGGCCGCGACTCGCTTGACACCAGGCCGAGAACCGACACAATTGGCCAGGCCACTTTTGAACCCATTCGCGAACCCCAAGGGGAACGCGAGGGCGCGCCGGCCGGCCGAAACGACCGCCGCGCGACCAGGACCCACGGAAGAGTCGAATGCTGAAAATCACCGACGCCAAGGTCATCGTCACCTGTCCGGGGCGCAACTTCGTCACCCTGAAGATCACCACCGAGGACGGGACCTACGGGATTGGCGACGCCACGCTGAACGGGCGCGAGCTGGCCGTCGTGGCCTATCTGCAGGAGCATGTCGTTCCGTGCCTGATCGGCCGCGACGCCCACCAGATCGAGGACATCTGGCAGTTCCTCTACAAGGGCGCCTACTGGCGTCGGGGGCCGGTGACGATGTCGGCGATCGCCGCCGTCGACGTGGCGTTGTGGGACATCAAGGCCAAGGTCGCCGGCCTGCCGCTCTATCAGCTGCTGGGCGGCGCCAGCCGCACCGGCGTGATGGTCTACGGCCACGCCAACGGCGCGACGATCGATGACACGATCAACGAGGCGCTGAAATATCAGGCCATGGGCTACAAGGCGATCCGCCTGCAGACCGGCGTACCGGGCCTGCCCAGCACCTACGGCGTCTCCAAGGACAAACTGTTCTACGAGCCGGCCGACGCGGCGATCCCCACCGAGAACGTCTGGTCGACCAGCAAGTACCTGCCCACCGTGCCCAGGCTGTTCGAAGCCGCCCGCAAGGCGCTGGGCGAAGAGGTGCACCTGCTGCACGACAGCCATCACCGCCTGACGCCCATCGAGGCAGGCCGCCTGGGCAAGGACCTGGAGCCTTATCGCCCGTTCTGGCTGGAGGACGTCACCCCGGCCGAGAACCAGGCCAGCTTCCGCCTGATCCGCCAGCACACCACCACGCCCCTGGCCGTGGGCGAGGTGTTCAGTTCGATCTGGGACTGCAAGCAACTGATCGACGAACAGCTGATCGACTACATCCGCACCACCATCGTCCACGCCGGCGGGATCTCGCACCTGAGGCGCATCGCCGGCCTGGCCGAGATCAACAACGTGCGCACCGGTTTCCATGGCGCCACCGACCTGTCGCCGGTCTGCATGGGCGCGGCGCTGCATTTCGACCTATGGGTTCCGAACTTCGGCATCCAGGAATACATGCGCCACACGACCGACACCGATCGGGTGTTCCCGCACGCCTACACCTTCAAGGACGGCGAGCTGCATCCGGGCGAGACGCCCGGCCATGGCGTCGACATCGACGAGGACCTGGCCGCCCAGTTCCCCTATCGCCCCGCCAGTCTGCCGGTGAACCGCCTCGAGGACGGCACCCTGTTCAACTGGTGACACGGGTCGCGCGTCGCCTTTGGGCGGCGCGCCGGAGGGGACGTCCGCCCCGCCCCCGTCGTGGGCGTCCCCTCTTCTACCGCTTCTGAACGCTGGAGGCGCCGCCCTCGCTGGCTTTGTGAATGTACTGCTCGGCGACCAGCCACGCCTTCACGGGGCGCAGCGTGCCCAGACAACCGATCAGCAGAGTGGGAAAGACGGTCGCGAACTGGACCCACAGCGGCGGACTCCAGGCAATCACCGCCCAGCCCCAGATCGCGATCACCAGGACGCCGACGCCGGTCATGACAAAGAAGGCGGGGCCGTCGGCCGGGTCGGCGAAACCGTAGTCCAGGCCGCAGCGGTCACAGTGCTTGGCCAGGCGCAGGAAGCCGCCGAACAGCTTGCCCTCGCCGCAACGCGGACAACGGCACTGCAACCCAGCCTGAAGGCTGGTGGGGCTGTCGAAGTGAGTGATGAGCGGCCGTTCCATACAATGCGAGCCTTGTTGCATACATTACATACACAATGTATGTACCGCGCCATGGAAAAGCAACCATGACCCGTGACCGCCCGACCTCCGGCTGGCTGAGGCACGTCCGCACGGGCGGCGGCCAACCCATCTATCTGGCGCTGGTCGACGCCCTGGAAACGGCCGTGCACGAAGGCGAGTTGCAACCCGGCGACCAGCTGCCGCCCCAGCGCGCCGTGGCCGACCAGCTCGGCATCGACTTCACCACGGTCACCCGCGCCTATGGCGCCGCCCGCGCAAGTGGGCTGATCGAGGGCGCCGTGGGACGCGGCACCTTCGTGCGTCGCCGCGCCGTGGACGACGAGGCGGGCCTCGTGGACCTGAGCATGAACCTGCCGCCCCCGCCCCAGGGCGTGTCGCTGGCGGCCCTGCTCAAGGAGACGACCGCCGCGATCCTGGACCGCACCGACGTGGCGACCCTGATGGCCTATCACGCCGGACCTGGAACGCCGGGCCAGCGGGCCGCAGGCGCGGCCTGGCTGGCGCCGGTGTTGGGCGAGATCGGGCCGGAGCGGATCGTGGTCTGCCCGGGCGCCCAATCGGCCCTGACCGCCGTCCTGACGACGATCGCCCGATCCGGCGCCTGCATCGTGGTCGAGCCCCTCACCTATCCCGGGGTCGTCGCCCTGGCCGCCCGGCTGGGACTGCGACTGCTCGCCTGTCCGGTCGACGACGAAGGCTTCCTGCCCGAGGCCTTGGCCCGACTTTGCGCCGAAGAGCGACCGGCCGCCGTCTACCTGGTTCCGACCACCCGCAACCCGGTCGCCACGACCATGGGCCTGGACCGGCGGCGCGCGATCGCGGCCATCGTCGCCGAGAGCGACGCCTGGCTGATCGAGGACGATCCCTACAGCCGACTGTTCGACAGCCCCCTGCCCGCCCTGGCCTCGCTCGCGCCGGAGCGGACCTTTCACATCGCCACCCTGTCCAAGACCCTGTCGCCCGGCCTGCGCACCGCCTTCCTGGCCGCGCCGCCCGGACCGACGGCCGCGCGGATCGCCGAGGCCCTGCACGCCACGGCGCTGATGGGATCGCCCCTGACCACGGCCGTCGCTGTTCGCTGGATCCGCGACGGCGCCGCCGAGCGGATCCTGGCCGGCGTACGGCTGGAAGCCCGCGCCCGCCGCGCCATCGCCGCCGAGATCCTGCCCGCCGCGCGCGGCGACGCCGAGGGTCTTCATGTCTGGCTGGACCTGCCGACCGGTCTCGACGCGGGCGGACTTCGCGCCTCGGCCGCCGCCCGCGGTCTGGCCCTGGTGACGGCCGACGCCTTCGCCGCGGCACCCGACCATCCCGCCGGATTGCGCATCTCGCTGGGCGGACCGGCCAAGGCGTCGCTGCTGCGCGAGGCTTTGGGCAATGTCGCGGCCTTGCTGACGCCGGCGGTCGTCGTCTGAAACGACAAAAACCCCGGAGCTGAGGCTCCGGGGCCAGTTCAAATCAAGGGGGGATACAGCTAGACAATGCGCGACGCGGCGATTGGTTCAGCTTGATCGAAAAATAGGTATGCGCCTTCAGCGCAGCGCCCAGTTTCCCAAGACCACGTGCTCGGTCCGCCCCAGCAGGCTGTGGATCAGCGTGAAGCCGCCGACGGTCCATCTGATCGGCGCGACGGCCTGATCAGGGACCAGGCGCCTGTCGTAGAGCATCGTCACATGCGGCGTGAAGCTCTTGTCCACCAGCTTGCCCAGACCCGCTCGCGCCATGGTCAGGCCCAGGTCGCGCTGGAACCCCTTCAAGGCTTCGAGACCCTCGCCGCCCTGCAGGACGAACGGATTGTTGCCGCCGTTGTGGAAGCTGGCGGCGCGATCGAACGCGACCTCGAACGGCGCGGCGGTCATCGCCTCGGCCGCCTCGCTAGCCATCGCCACGATGTCGCGCCGCACGCCGGCATGATCGCCCAGGTGATGCAGGGTGATGTGGAACCGCTCGGGCGCCAACGGCCGGCCGCCCAGCTGGTGCGTGGCTCGTAGCGTGTCGGCCTGCCGGGCGATCTCGGCCGCCGTGGCCGGATCGGGGAAGATCGCGAAGAACAGCCGGTCGGTGATCGGCGGCGCGTCGAAGAGGGAAAACTGGTCGGACACGCGCGCACCCTGCCCGGATTCCGGAACCGGCGCCAAGACGCTGGAGGGGGCTGGCGCACAACCGCGCCGAGTGGTCATCTCTGCGGATGCAGATCGCTCCTCCCAGCCACGATCTCCTGGTCCACGCCCGACGATGATCAGCATCATCATGGGCCTCAGCCTGGCGCGACTGCTGAACGGCGTGGCCGGCCTGATCCAGCATCCCAAGAAAGAGCACCTCTGGTGGCCGCACCTGTGCTGGGTGCTCTACATGATGGTGACGATCACCTCATTCTGGTGGTGGCAGTTCCTGCTGAGCGAACTGCATGTCCTCACCTTCGAGACCTACATCTTCCTGATCTCGGAAGCGGCCATGATCTTCCTGCTGTGCAGCGTGATCTTCCCCACCGAGATCAGCGAGTATGACGGCTACGGCGACTACTTCATGTCGCGGCGGGCCTGGTTCTTCGGCCTGCTGATCGTCAGCTTGCTGATGGACATCCTGGACACCTTCCTGAAGGGCGTGCCGCACTTCCTCGGCCTCGGTCCCGAATACCCCATCCGGATCGGCCTGATGATCAGCCTGTGCCTCGCCGGATGCTTCATCCGCAACCCGCGCTTCCACATCCTGTTCTCGGCGGGCGCCCTGGTCTATTTCGCGGTCTATATCGCCCGCCACTACGGCCACATTCAGTAGTCGCCGCTCTCGAAATTCTCGCTTGGATTGTGCTGGTTAAACGCTAACCTTCCGCGACATCAGAAGGGGCGGCCATGAAACTCAGCGCGCATTTCTCGCTCGAGGAATTCACCATCTCAAGCAAGGCGCTGTCGATGGGGGTCAAGAACGACCCCACGCCGCCGCATCTGGAGAATCTCAAACGCCTGGCCGAGCGCATGGAATCCGTCCGGGCGCTGTTCAACCGGCCGATCGAAATCACCAGCGCGTACCGCAATCCGCAGGTCAACGCCGCGGTCGGCGGCGTGCCGACCTCGGCCCACGCCGTGGGCCACGCCGCCGACTTCCATGTGGACGGCATGACCGATCTCGAGGCCGCCAAGGCCATCCGCGACAGCGTGCTGAAGTTCGATCAACTGATCTACGAGAAGAGCCGCTGCGTGCACATCAGCTTCGATCCCAGGCTGCGCGGCCAAGTGCTGCGCCAACCCGGCGGTCCCGGCTCGACGGTCTATAACGGCCTCGAGCCCTAGTCTCGCGCCCATGCGGAACGGCGACCGCGGCGGGAGGCCGATCCCGGACGTTCAGGAACAAAGATCTCCGCTTCGGATTTCACGACGGGCGTTCTTTACGCATCTTCCAGTCGCGTTCGAAATATAACGTCGAAACTTCAAGCGCGCGGCAGTAAAACATGCGCGTTCTCGTCGCGTCTCCGGGCGCGCGAATCCTGTACGGCGGCCTGCGTGACGCTAACAATCAAAATAAAAGGCTAAATACCGAAATGCACACAGCTCACGAGATGAGCGAATGGTCCGCGTTCAGTTTGCATGAATCCATACTCGATACTGTCACCGCGAATGTTGCGATCCTGGACGATCAGGGCGAGATCATCGCGGTCAATGACTCTTGGATACAGTTCGTTGAATTCAACGAACTTCCCCTCGAAAACTACGGACTGGGCCTCAACTACGTTTCGTGCTGCGAACAGATGGGCGAACCCGATGGGGCGACCGCGGCGGCGGGACTGCGAGGGGTGCTGGCCGGTGAGTCCGGCCCCTTCCGTTTCGAATACCAGGTTCCGCTGATGAACGGTCCGATGTGGGTCCGAATGACCGCGACGCGCGTCTCTCGCGACGACCGGACACTGACTATCGTGGCCAACGAGGACATCACCGTTCAACGCCACGCCCAGGCCGCCTTGGGCCGGGCCACCGCGGCCCTCCTCCACGCCGAGGACGACGAGCGCCGGCGCATCGCGCGCGAGCTTCACGACGGCACCGCCCAGTACCTGACCGGCGCCAAGCTGATGCTGGGGGCGATGAAGGTCGAGGGGCGCGCCGAAAAGGTCCGGGTCGAGGTCGAGGCCTTGCTGGCCCACGCCCTGGAGGAGATCCGCAGCCTGTCCTACGTGCTGCATCCTCCCGCCCTCGAGGAGATGGGTCTCGGCCCCGCCATCCGGCAGATGGCCGAGGGCTTCGCGCGCCGGACCGGGCTGAGCCTGCAGATCGACATCGCCGACGACTTCCCGAAGATGGAGCGGACGACGGAGGTGGCGCTGTATCGTGTCGCCCAGGAAGCCCTGGCCAACGTGCACCGCCACTCCGGCAGCCCCCGCGCCACGATCGGCCTGCGGCAGGCCGGCGAGATGGTGCTGCTGTCGATCCGCGACTACGGCGTGGGCCTTCCGGAGAGCGACGCCCCGACCCTCGGCGTGGGCCTGGCCGGCATGCGCCTGCGGCTGGAGTTCGTCAGCGGCCACATCTCGCTCAACAGCGCCCAGCCCGGCGTTCTGGTCGAGGCCTGGGCGCCGTTCCTGCCGAAGACCGAGGGCTAGGCCGGGCGGCGGCGCGAACCCTCCCATGGCCGCTCCCGCCGCTAGACCTGAAGGCTGAAGCCGGGCGCGAAGCCGCAGGCGCCGTCGCAGCATGAAGCCCGGGCGTGGTCCAGGAAGCTAGGCTCGTGCCACCAGTATTCGGGCGTGGCCTCGCAGGCGAAACGCCGCCCGCCGCCGCCCGGACCCAGGGCGGCGTGCTGGGCGTGGTCCGCGAACGGGCCAACCAGGTCGGCGATCGTGTAGACCTCGCCGTGCTTGATCACCTTGGCGACCTTGGCCGCATCCTCGATCCGAGCCAGCGGGTCGCCGTCGACCACGACGAGGTCAGCGTAGTTACCGGTCGCGACCGAGCCCAGCGGCTCGTCCAGATATTCCGCAGAGGCGCTGGTGGCGGTGACCAGGGCCTCGTAGGGGGTCATCCCGTAGCGGACCATGGCCCGCAGGTTCATGTGCAGGCTGACGGCGTTGAAGTCGATCGGCGAGTCCGTGCCGGTGGTGATACGGCCGCCCGCACGGACGGTGCGCGCCACCTCAGCGACGTTGCGGGCCAGCGAGGCCAGGATGGGGGTGCGGTCCATGGCGGCCATCTGCTTGGCGCGCTCCAGCAGCCGCGCGTACTCCCACGGCGGATACAGCGCCTTGATCCGTGCATCGTCGACCAGCGAGCGGTCGTCGGCCAGCAAGGCCGTCGAGGTGAACAGGGTCGGGGTGCGCGCCGCCTTGCTGGCCACGAAGGCGGCGTTGACGTCCTGGTAGGTGTTCCCCAGCGCGCTGACCGTGCGCGAATAGCCGGTGCGGCTGGTCGCGCCCAGGTGCTCCATGCCGTCCATGCCCAGGCCCAGGGCCGGATAGTGGTAGTGCGAGGTCAGCGGCAGGCCCTTGGCGTGGGCCCAGGCGATGACCTCCTTCTGGCGCTCCCCCGAAAGCCGGACATAGGTCTTGATCAGGTCATAGGACAGCGCCTCGGCGCGCCTCATCTCCAGCGCCATCTGACCCGCCTCGGTGACCGGCCGCATGAAGTTGTAGAAGATCCGCGAGCCGTCGATCGCCTCACCGGTGGCGTAGTAGCGCGGACCGACCCGCTTTCCGGACTCGATCGCCTCCTGGTCCTCGACCGTGTGATAGGCCGGGCCTCCGGGCGAGCGGGTGGTGGTCACCCCCAGGGAAAGCCACAGCCGCCCTTCCCGGTCGCCATAGCCGTAGCCCTGCATCTGGCGGTGGGTGTGCATGTCGATCAGGCCGGGCATGACCGTGCCCGTCGGCGCGTCGACGACGGTCACATCGGCCGCCACCTCGCCGCGCGGGGCGACACCGGCAATGCGGCCGTCCGAGATCAGGACGTCGACGTTCTCCCGCACCGCCGGCGACTTGCCGTCCCACAGGCGGGCGGCGCGGACCACCATCCGCCCCTTGGGCCGGACATTGGCCCAGGTCAGGCCGTGCGGCACGGTCTTGGGCGCGCCGCCGGCGACCGAGATGAGCTTCAGTTGGCCGGCGCAGACGTAGATCAGGCTCTTGCCGTCGCCGCTCCAGCTGACGGCGTCGGTGACCTCGTCGTTGAGCGGCTTGGGCGGGCCCAGCAGCTTGCCGGTCTCGTCGACCGGCGACAGATGCAGGCGGCTGGCGAAGACATAGGCCAGGGCCTTGCCATCCGGCGACCAGACCGGGCCGTCGTCGCCGCGCGTGCCCAGCGAGCGGTCAGGCAGGATCGGGGCGTAGGTGCCCTTCCCGCTTGCCACGTCGACGGTCAGGATTTCGCTGAGCCCTTCGCGGAACCGGGCCGAGTACGGCTTGAACGCGGCGTAGGCGATGGTCTTGTCGCCCGGCCCCCAGGTGGGCTTGCCGGGCTCCCAGAGATCGCCATAGACGCGGCGGGTCTCGCCGGTCGCCGCGTCGGCGATGAACAGGCCGCCGTTCTGGCTGAGGAAGGCGATCGACTTGCCGTCGCGCGACCAGGCGCTGGACACCGCCGCGCCGTCGAAATGGGTCAGCTGGCGGCTGGCGCCGGTGGCCATGTCACGCAGCCAGATGTCCAGCGACCCGCCCTTGTCGGTCGAATAGGCCAGGGTCTCGCCGTCGGGCGACCAGGCCGGGTCGACCTTGCTGAAGGCGTCCTTCGTCAAGGCCTTGGCCGGACCGCCGCCGATGTCGAGCAGGTAGAGGTCGTTGAGGGCGCGGAACACCACCTGGCGACCGCTCGGCGACAAGGCCGGACTGCCGATCCCGATGACCGGCCGGGTCTTGGCCGACAGGAAGTCGCGGCTCTTCTTGGTGTAGCGCGGCGTCAGCACGGGCACGGCGGCGGCGAAGGTCACGACCTTGGTTTCCCCGTTCGCGGACCGGCGCTTGATCTGGCCGTCGGCCGTGTAGAGGAATTCGCCGGACGGCAGCCAGGCGGCGCGGAACGGAAATACGTCCTCGCCCTGCACCACGACGCCAGCGGCGTTGCGCAGCTCGGCCTTGCCGTTCTCGATGGCGGTGAAGATCACGTCCTGGCCGTCCGGCGTGAAGACGGGGCTGCCCACCGAGGCGGCGTTGAACCGGTCGGCCGAGGCCTTGACCTTGACCACCGTCCGCCGCGCCCCGTCCAGCCCCTGGACGTCGATGCGGACCTTGTCGACGGTGAAGGCGATGCTTTTGCCGTCCGGCGACCACGAGGGTTCAAACTCGTCGGTCGGTCCGGAGCTGAAGGCGGTGATCTCACCGCTGGCGACATCCAGCAGGTGCACGCCGTAACGGCCCCCGCGATCGCTCGAGAACGCGATCTTGCGTCCGTCCGGCGACCAGCGCGGCTCGCGGCAGTCGAAGGCGCCCTTGGTGAGCTGCTTCAGGCCCGTCCCGTCGGCGCCGATGGTCCAGACGTGGAAATTGCCGTCGCGATACGACTGGAAGGCCAGCGTCTTGCCATCCGGCGACCAGTCGGGCTGTGCGATCTCGTAGATCTCCTCGGTCAGCCGCCGGGCCGGACCGCCCTCGACCGGGATCAGCCACAGCATGGCGTAGACGTCGAAGGCCACGGTCTTGCCGTCCGGCGAGACGACCGCGCAGATGTTGGTGCCTTCGGTCGCCGTGACCATGCGGGTGTCGGCGGCCAGCGGCTGATCGGCCGCCTTGGCGCCGGGCGGCGTCAGGGCGGCGACGCCCGAGACGGCGATCGCTCCGCCGCCGATCGAGAACAGCCGGCGGCGGCTGACGCCGCGCGAGGAACTCTTGGTCATCATGAACTCCGAGAGGACCGGTCCGGGCCTGCGCCCGGACCGGCGGCAAGCCTAGAAGCGGGCGGCGACGCGGGCGTAGTAGAAGCCGCCGCTGATCCCGTACGGAGAGTACTGGTTGTAGTAGGCGAAAGCGGGCGTGCCGCGGTTGGCGGCGCGAACGCTGTCGGGATAGGCGTCGAGCAGGTTGTTGGCTCCGACGCTGACCGTGACGTTCTCGGTCGCCGCGTAGCTGAGGTCCAGGTCGACGATCAGCTTGGGGCTGACGGTCTCGTCGTTGGCCGGCAGCGAGGTGCGCTGGATGACCTCGCCGTAGCGGGTCAGGCGCAGATTGGTGTCGAACTTGCCGAGGGTCCAGTCGGCGCCCACGATGTACTTGTCCTTGGGCGTGCCGACCGTCAGGTCGCCGATCTTCACCCGGTCGATATAGACGATGCCGGCCGCGGCCAGGGCCGGCGGCGGTTGGACCACGCGGGTGAACTCGTTCTTGGTGTGGTTGGCCGAGACCGTCCAGTGCACCGAGCCGAAGTCGCCGAAGTCGCTGTGGTAGTCGACCACCAGGTCGATGCCGCGCGTCTTGGTGTCGGCGAAGTTGCCGTAGTAGAAGGCCGCCTGCTGGGGGTTCAGCCCCTGGCTGGCCAGGGCGTTGCTGACCGCCGCGTTCGGCCCCAGCGTGCCGCTCTGCAGGATGCGGCTGTCGATCTTGATCTGGTAGACGTCGAGCGTGACGTTCATCCGCCGCAGCGGCTGGGCCACGATCCCGATCGAGTAGTTGGTCGACTTTTCGGGCCGCAGCGGCTTGGCGCCCAGCGCGATGGCGGCGGGGTTGTCCGGCGGCAGCAGTTGCACCGGATAGAGCTGGGTGGTCGTGGCCGGCGGCACGATCACGCCGATGGTGCTGGACGAGGCGTAGTGCTGCTGCTGCAGGGACGGCGCGCGGAAGCCCGTGCTGGCCGTGCCCCGGATCGCCAGGTTGGGCAGGATCGCGTAGCGGCTGGACAGCTTGAAGGTCTTGGCGTCGCCGAAGTCCGAATAGTGCTCGAAGCGGCCGGCCAGGGCCATTTCCAGCTTGTCGGTCAGCTTCTGCTCGACGTTCAGATAGGCGCTGATGTTGTCGCGCGAGAACGAGCCGGCCGAGAACGGCGGGAAGCCGGTCACGCCCTGGGAGCCGCCGGCGAACACGACGCCCGCCTGCGGGCTACCGGCCGGGGCGACATAGCCGCCGTTGATGTACGAGGCAGGCTCGCCGGCCACGATCCCGAACTTGTCATCACGATATTCCAGGCCCGCCGCCACGAACATCGGCTCGGCCAGGACACCGGTGTCCAGCTCACGCGTCAGATCCAGGTTCGTGGTCCATTCCTGGAACTTCAGCGTGCCGATGAAGAAATAGGTGGGGCTGGCCGGGCCGAGCGACGCGTTCAGCGAGTTCTCGTAATAGTCGACGTCGTCGCGGCTGAAGGTGGTCGACAGGTCCCAGTTGAAGCCCAGGACGTCCAGGCCCTTGGCGCCGGCGGCCACCTGGAAGTCGCGGTCCTTGAGGAACAGCTTGGGCGTATAGCCGTCCGGATTGACCGCCGTGATGTTGTTGCTGGCGTTCGGGTTGCGGAAGGTCAGCCAGGCCGCGGTGTTGCGGCTGGAGAACGTGCCGAACGAATAGAGGTCGACCTTGTCGCCCAGCGGCGCGCCGGCGCTGTAGCTCAGCGAGAACAGCTGCACCTGGGGCGAACCTGGGTGGCTGGTGTGGCGGTTGGCCGTGGCCTCGCGCGGATCCAGGGTCGCGCCGGGCGTGCCCACCCGCACCGGCTGGCCCAGGGCGTTCAGCGGGAAGTACATCTGGGTGGTGTTCAGCGTCTTGTCGCCCCGGTCCGTCATGTCGCTGATGCGGACGTCGGTCGTCAGGTTCAGATAGCCGTCCTCGCCCAGCTTCATGCCGAGGTTGCCGGAGAACTGGCCGGTCTCGCCGTCGCCCGCGCCGGTCTTGCCGTAGAGCGCGGAGATCGAGCCGCCGTCGGGGCTCTTCTTCAGGATGACGTTGATGACGCCGGCCAGGGCGTCCGAGCCGTATTGGGCCGAGGCGCCGTCACGCAGCACCTCGATCCGCTCGATCGCGGCCGACGGGATCAGGTCCAGGTCGGGCGGCGACTGGCCGTTCTGGGTGGTGCCGTTGACGAACAGGATGGCGGTGTTGTGCCGGCGCTTGCCGTTGACCAGCACCAGGGTCTGGTCGGCCGACAGGCCGCGCAGCGACACCGTCTTGATCGCGAAGCTGGCGCCCGCGCCGCTGTTGGAGGTGTTGGCCGACGGCACCAGGGTCGAGATCAGGTCGCGCGTCGACTGCTTGCCGCTCTTGCTCAGCTCGGCGGCCGAGATCACGTCGATCGGCGCCATGCTCTCGGTCACCGTGCGCGAGGTCGAGCGCGTGCCGGTGACGATCAGCTCCTCGATGATGCTGGGCGCGTCGGGTTCAGGCGGCGCGATCGGCTCGGGAGCCGCGGCCATCGTCCCGCCGCCGGCGCCTGACCATCCCGTGCGGATGAGGCCCGTGCGCGGCGGCGCCAGGACAATCGTCTTGCCGTCATTGGAGACCACCGTCAGCCCGGTGCCGGCCAGCAGCTGCTCCAGGGCGCGGTCGACCGGCAAGGCGCCGCGCACCGGGGCGGTGCGCCGGCCCTCGGCGGCGTCGGACTGGACCAGGATCTGCACGCCGGCCTGCCGGGCGAACTGGCGGATCCCCGCCGCCGCCGGCTGGGCGTCGATCCTGAACGGCATGGCCTGGGCCAGGGCGGTTCCCGCGCTCAGCGCCCAAACGGCCGAGGCGCATAGCAGCCCCCGCCTGGCGGAACGGTTCCAGTCACGCATCGACAATCCCCCATCGTTCCGAGGCGCGCCAGACGCGGCCTCCTGACAGCACGAGGCTCAGGGGTCGGATTTCCGGTGGGTGTTCGTGTGATTGGTCCGATCACGGCCCAACACGCCCGCTTTCGCGCCAGCTTTGCAGCGCGGCGCCCGTTTCCGATGCGCGACGGGCGGTTGGTGACGGGAGACGCCGGGTCAAATCCCGGGGGCCGGCTCAGGAGCTGTGAGCGCGGCTGATCCGGATCGACCGCGCGTCGTCGCTGACGACGGCGTCGAGCGTCGCGGCCACGGCGGCCGCGAAACTTTCGGGTTCGTTGGTCTGGAACAGGCCGACGAAGCGCTCCTGGGCCAAGGTCGGGTCTTCGATCACGATCTGGCGGCTGTTGTAGCGATTGAACAGACGGGCCGCCTGTTCGAGGCTCTCGCCGTCCAGGGCGATCTCGCCGTTGCGCCAGGCCAGGCTGCGCTCGATCTCGGACGGCGACTCCGCCACGGTGGGCGAAACGGCGCTGGCCAGGATGATCCGGCTGCCCGCCGACAAACGCCGCCGCGGAGCCTGCTCGCCCTCGATCCAGGTCTCGACCACGCCCTCGGTGACCATCACGTCGACGCCGGCGCCGGCCTCGTCTCCACGCCGCACCGAGAAGGCCGTGCCCACGGCCCGGACCCGGACGGGACCCGCAGCGACCACGAACGGGCGCTCCGGATCCTTGGCGACCTGGAACCAGGCCTCGCCTTCCTTCAGGACGACGTGGCGCGACTTGGGCTTCATGGCCACTTCGAGCGCGGTCTTGGTGTTGATCGCCACCAGCGAGCCGTCGGCCAACGGCACGCGCCGGATCTCGCCCAGCCGCGTGTCCAGCCGCTGCGGCCGCGCGGTCCACAGGCCCACCCCGCCGACCAGCGCGGCGGCGGCCGCAGCGCCCGCGCCGACGATCAGCCCGCGACGGTTGGGACGTTCGGCGACGACGGCCTCGACCGCCGGCGCGACATTGGCCAGGGCCCGGCCTCGATCCAGGAAGCTGATCGCCGCCTGGGCGCGCAGCAAGGCCCCGGCCCGGCGCGCGTCGCCGCTCAGCCAGGCCTGCACTTGAGGGTCATGCTCGACGTCCAGTCCATGCGCGTCGACGCGGGCGGCCCAATCGGCCGCCTCCTCGTCAATCTCGCTTGCGGACCGATTGGAGCTCATGAGCCTTGCCAACTTCCGATTGATCTTGCGCCGTCGCCTCCGATAACGCCCGCAGGATTAAACGCAACCCCCGCGCCGACTGTGTCTCCACGACATTCTCGGTCACGCCCAGGCGCGCGGCGATCTCCTTCTGCGACAGGCCGTGGATCCGGCGAAGGGTGAAGATCTGCCGACACCGCTCGGGTAGCCCCTCGATCAACTGCTGCACCCTGCCCAGTTCGCGGCGCCCCGCGACCACGCGTTCCGGAGAAGGCTCATCATCTACGACGTTCAGGGCGTCGATTTCCGTGACGCAATCGATGCGAACGATGCGCGCGCGACGAATTTTCTCGATGGCGATGTTGCGCGACGTCCGGAAGAAGTAGGCGCGGCCGTTGGCGATGTGGGCGACGCTGTCCAGGGCGGCCAGGCGGCAGTAGGTTTCCTGGATCACGTCGTCGATGTCGGGGGCGAGACTGCCCGATCGCCGCAGCCAGGCGCGCACGTCGGCTTCATGCGGAAGGATCTGTCCTCCGACGAAGGCGACGATCTCGGCGCGGCTCTGCTTCAACTGACCCTCGACGAACGGCTCCAAGCTGAGCGAACGGTGGGATCGGCCGTCCGGGTCGGCAACACCCGACCAGGGCATTCATCCGATGTTCGCGGCTCGGCGCCGTCGCAGGGAGCAGAAACCGAAGGTCGGCGCCTCGCGCGGGCCATCGCGCCCCTCGCGGGGCGGACCCGCGAGGCCCGCGCCTACTCCCACTCGATCGTGCCGGGGGGCTTGGATGTCACGTCGTAGACGACGCGGTTGACGCCGCGGACCTCGTTGATGATCCGGGTGGCGGTCTTGCCCAGGACATCCCAGGGGAACTCGAAGAAGTCGGCGGTCATGCCGTCGGTCGAGGTGACCGCGCGCAGGGCCAGGACGTTCTCGTAGGTGCGGGCGTCGCCCATCACGCCGACCGTCTTCACGGGAAGCAGCACGGCGAAGGCCTGCCAGATCTTGTCGTAAAGGCCGGCGTTGCGGATCTCTTCCAGATAGATGGCGTCGGCGTCCTGCAGGACCTTGACCTTCTCGGGCGTGATGTCGCCCGGGATGCGGATGGCCAGGCCCGGGCCGGGGAACGGGTGGCGGCCGACGAAGGCCGGGGCCAGGCCCAGCTCGACGCCCAGGGCGCGGACCTCGTCCTTGAACAGCTCGCGCAGCGGCTCGACCAGCTTCAGCTTCATGAAGTCGGGCAGGCCGCCGACATTGTGGTGGCTCTTGATCACCGCCGAGGGCCCGCCGCGCGCCGAGACGCTCTCGACCACGTCGGGATACAGCGTGCCCTGGGCCAGGAACGCCGCGCCTTCGATCTTGGCGGCTTCCTTGTCGAAGACCTCGATGAACAGACGGCCGATCGTCTTGCGCTTGGTCTCCGGATCGCTGACCCCGGCCAGCTCGCCCAGGAACATGTCGCCGGCGTCCACGTGGATCAGCGGGATGTTGTAGTGGTCGCGGAACAGGGTGACGACCTGGTCGGCCTCGTTCTTGCGCAGCAGACCCGTGTCGACGAACACGCAGGTCAGCTGGGCGCCGATCGCCTCATGGATCAGGACGGCGGCCACCGAGCTGTCGACGCCGCCCGACAGGCCGCAGATCACCTTGCCGTCGCCGACCTGGTCGCGGATCTTCTGGACCATTTCCTGGCGGAACGCCGCCATGGTCCAGTCGCCGGTCAGGCCGGCGATGTTGAACAGGAAGTTGCGGTAGATCTTCGAGCCGTTGACCGTGTGGACCACCTCGGGGTGGAACTGCACGCCGTAGATCTTGCGCGCGTCGTTGGCGATGGCGGCGAACGGCGCGCCGGTCGAGGTGGCGATCACCTCGAAGCCCTCGGGGATGGCGGTGACGCGGTCGCCGTGGCTCATCCAGACGGTTTCCAGCTCGCCGATCCCGGCCAGGCCCTGGAACAGCGGGCTTTGCTTGCCGATGGTCAGTTCGGCGCGGCCAAACTCGCCGGCGTGGCCGCCCTCGACCTTGCCGCCCAGCACGTCGCACAGCAGTTGCTCGCCGTAGCAGACGCACAGCATGGGCACGCCCAGGTCGAACAGCTTGGTCCCGATGCGGGGGCTGTCGGCCTCCAGCACGCTGGCCGGACCGCCCGACAGGATGATGGCGCTGGGGGCGTAGGCGTCGACGATCTCCTCGGCCTTGTCGAACGGATGGATCTCGCAATAGACGCCGGCCTCGCGCACCCGGCGCGCGATCAACTGGGTCACCTGGCTGCCGAAATCGACGATCAGAACGCGCTGGTGATGGGTTTCGGCAGTCATGGGTAGTCGTTCTCCAGCGTGTCGTTTCGGTTGGGTCTCCCTGTCGGGAGCAATCTTGTTAGGGCGCGTAGGACCCGCGCTCGATCACCGCGGCGAAGAAGCCGTCGGTGCCGGCGCGATGCGGGGTCAGACGCAGATAGCCTTCCGGCGTGATGTGTTGCTCGACGCCGGCCAGGGTGATCGGCTTGACCGAGAACCCGGGATGGCGCTCGACGAAGGCCGCCACGCGGTCCTCGTTCTCCTCGGCCAGCAGCGAGCAGGTGACGTAGATCAGGCGGCCGCCCGGCTTCACGAAGTCGGCGGCGTCGGCCAGCACGGCGTCCTGCTCGATCTGGCGCTTGGCCAGTTGGTCGGACGACAGGCGCCACTTGGCGTCAGGGTGGCGGCGCCAGGTGCCCGAGCCGGTGCATGGGGCGTCGACGAACACCAAGTCCAGCTTGCCTTCCAGCCCCTTCAGCGGCTCGCCCTCGATCGGCGAGCGGATCTGCAGGTTGCGGACCCCTGCCCTTTGGCTCCGGCGGATGGTGTCGGCCAGGCGGCGGGCGTCGCTGTCGTGGGCGTAGATCTGGCCGCTGTTGCCCATGGCGGCGGCCAGGGCCAGCGTCTTGCCCCCGCCCCCGGCGCAGAAGTCCAGCACCTGCTTGCCCTTGATCGGACCGGCCAGGGCCGACGCGATCTGCGAGCCCAGGTCCTGGACCTCGAACCAGCCCTTGGAGAAGGCCGGCACGGCCTCGACCGACGGCGTGCGGTCGGCGGCGCCGGGCGCGGGAATGCGGAAGGCGGTATCCAGGACGCCGGCCGGCTCGGCCCCGATCAACGCCACGGCCTTTGCGCCGCGCTCGACGTCGGTCTTCAGCAGGTTGATGCGCAGGTCGACCGGTGCGCGTTCGGCCAGGGCGGCCATCTCGGCCGTATGACCTTCACCCAGGGCCCGCGTCAGAGACGGCTGCATCCAGTCGGCATAGTCGCCGGCCACCGGGGCTGGCGCCTCGGCCAGCGAACGCGGCGCAGTGATCCGTTCGCGCTCGGCGTCGGTCAGGGCGCCCGGTCCGTGCTCTTCACCGACGGCTTCCGCGATACGGTCGGCCGACCACTTCCAGTCCTGGGCCAGCACGCCCAGCACCACGCCGCGCGGGCTGTCGTCGCCCATCATCCAGCCCAGCGAGCGTTTGCGGCGCAGGGCGTCCAGCGCCAGGCCCGAGACGAAGGCGCGGTCCTTGGAGCCCGCGTACCGGGCGCTCTCGCCCCAGCGCTTCAGCGCCATCCGTACGGGGAAATGACGCGTCTCGATCTCGGTGAGGACCTCGATCGCCGCTGCTAGTCTGCCGCCGTCACGCATTTTTGCTTTCAGATCACCAAGGCCGCCAGGACCAGGCAGATGCCGATCAGGGAAGCCAGCCAGACCAGCGACCGGATGACCGGCACGCCGAAGGCATAGAGAAAGATGTAGACCGCCCGCGCCCCGACATAGAGCACCGCTCCATGGGCCGAGAGCATGCCGAGACGGCCGCCGAGATAGGCGACCAGCACGGCAGCGGCGAAGAGCGGGAAGGTCTCGCGGAAATTGGCGAAGGCGCGTTCGAGGCGCCCCGCCATTCCCGTCAGCACCACCGGCGTGTCGCGCGGCCCGACGTTCCACTTCAGGCCGCGCTGCGGCTGGGCGGCCGCGGCCGCCCAGAGCAGGTGGATGAGACCGATGATCACGGCCGCAGCCAGCAGCTGAAGTTCGAGGGCCATTCGCACGGTGCTAGACCGCGCTCGGATAGTTCGGCGCTTCTCGCGTGATCATCACGTCGTGGACGTGGCTTTCACGCAGGCCGGCGCCGGTGATCCGCACGAAACGGGCCCGCTTCTGGAATTCCAGGATGTCCGGCGCGCCGACATAGCCCATGGCCGCCCGCAGACCGCCGACCAGCTGGTGCAGCACCGGGGCGATCGGGCCCTTGAAAGGCGTTTGCCCCTCAATGCCTTCCGGCACCAGCTTGAAGCTGTCGGTGATGTCCTTCTGGAAGTAGCGGTCGGCCGAGCCGCGGGCCATGGCGCCCACCGAGCCCATGCCGCGATAGCTCTTGTACGAGCGCCCCTGGTACAGGAACACCTCGCCGGGCGCCTCTTCGGTGCCGGCGAACATCGAGCCCATCATGGCGGTCGAGGCCCCGGCCGCGATGGCCTTGGCCAGGTCGCCCGAGTACTTGATGCCGCCGTCGGCGATGACCGGGGTGCCGCTTTCGCGGGCCGCGCGAACGGCCTCGGCGATGGCGGTCAGCTGCGGCACGCCCACGCCGGCGACGATGCGGGTGGTGCAGATGCTGCCCGGGCCGATGCCGACCTTCACCGCGTCGGCGCCGGCGTCGATCAGGGCGCGGGCGGCGTCGTAGGTGGCGATGTTGCCGGCCACGATCTGCACGCGGTTGGCTTCGCGCTTGAGACGCGAGACCGCCTGGGCGACCTGGCTGGAGTGGCCGTGGGCGGTGTCGATGACGACGACGTCGACGCCGGCGTCCACCAGGCCCATCGAGCGCTCGAAGCCGGCGTCGCCGACGGTCGAGGCCGCGCCGACCAGCAGCCGGCCCTTGTCGTCCTTGGCGGCCAGCGGGTGGGCCTGGGCCTTCTCGATGTCCTTGACGGTGATCAGGCCGACGGCGCGATAGGCGTCGTCGACGACGATCAGGCGCTCGATCTTGTGCTTGCGCAGCAGCTCGCGCGCCTCGCGATGATCGATGCCTTCCGAGACCGTGATCAGGTTGTCGCGGGTCATCAGCGCCGAGGCCGGGACCTTGTCGTCGCCCTCGAAGCGCATGTCGCGGTTGGTCAGGATGCCCACCAGCTTGCCGCTCTTGGCCTCGACCACGGGAAAGCCCGAGATCTTGCGGCGGGCCTTGATCTCGCGGATCTCGGCCAGGGTGGTGTCGGGATTGATGGTCAGCGGATTGATGACCATGCCGCTTTCGTAGCGCTTCACTTCGCGCACGTGGTCGGCCTGTTCTTCGACCGTCAGGTTGCGGTGCAGGATGCCCATGCCGCCGGCCTGGGCCATGGCGATGGCGAGCCGGCTTTCGGTGACCGTGTCCATGGCGGCGGACACGAGCGGGATGTTCAGACTGATTTCACGCGTGAACTTGGTCTCGGTCGTCACCTGGGTGGGCATGACGTCTGACGGACCGGGTTCGAGCAAAACGTCGTCGAAGGTGAGCCCTTCGCGAATCTCCATTGGAGTCTCCATTTTGCGGCGCGGGTATAGCGTCGGGGGGCGCTCTTGGGAAGGGCCATTTCGCGGCGGGACGCGCACGCGACGATTGCTCGACACCCCTTCCGTTCGCTAAGGATGCAAGACGTCAATTGGGGGACGCTTCGTGTTTTACAACCGCCTGCTGAGCGGCCTGATGGCCGCGACCATGATCTGCGCCGGAACCCAGGCGGTCGCGGCTCCGCCTCCTCCTCCAGCCCCCGCCGCGAGCCAGAACGTCGCGATGGAACGGGCCAACGCGATCATCGAGGCCATGGACGAGGTCGGCAACGCGTTCAAGATGATCGACCGCAACGCGATCCAGGCCGGCAAGACCCTGCAGGAAAAGGCGGCCATCCTGGACGCCCAGATCGTCCAGGCCCAGCGCACCGTGGACCAGGGTTCCAGCAAACTGAACGCGATGGCGCCGCTGCCGGGCGACGACGAGCTGACCACGACGGTCAATCAGGTGCTGAAGGACGGGAAGCTCTACGGGCAGCGCATCCAGAAAATCGTCGGCGACATGCGCGAGGTGTCCCTGGCGATGAAGGCCGGCGATCAGCCGCGCCTGCAGAAATCCCTGGCCTCGATGAGCGCCGGCATGGTCGCCATGCTCGAAGGACAGGCGATCATCTATCGCTCCAGGAAGGTGTTCGTCGAAAAGGACGCGTCCGACGCCTATCAACTGGACGCCTCGGCTTACCTCTATGAAGGGATGGCCGCCATGGCGAAGGCGGCGCTGCGCCTGTCGCCCCCGGCCCAGACCGTCCAGCCCATACGCACCGCCCGCGACTCGGCTCGAGCCGCCGTCGTAGCCGGACGCGCCCGGCTGCGGATCGAACTGGCCGCCACGTCGGGCCTGTCGGCAAGCGAGCGCAAGCGCCTGGCCGACAACGGCGTGCTTCAGGCGCAGATCTTCGACTCCATGGACGAAAGCGCGGCGATCCTGAGCCGGGCCTCCGACCGCCTTGCGGCGGGCGATCTCTCGCAGCTGCAGGCCGACGTCGCCGCGCTGGGCGCGGAAGAGGACCGGCAGCAGCAACTGACCGTCCAGCAGTTCAACGCGACCTAGGCGTTCAGCGCCCCTTGAACCCGGTCGCCACCAGGAAGACCTCGGAGCTGTCGCTGCGGCTGGCCTTGGGCTTGAAGTGGACCACCTTGGTGAAGTGCTTCTTGAGCCGGGCGATCACGTCGGCGGTCTCGCCGCCCTGGAAGGCCTTGGCCACGAAAGCCCCGCCGGGCTTGAGCACCTCGATGGCGAAGTCGGCGCCGATCTCGATCAGGCCGACGATCCGCAGGTGGTCGGTCTCGCGATGGCCGACGGTGTTGGGGGCCATGTCCGACATCACCAGGTCAGGCGCGCCGCCCAGCAGCTCCAGCATCTTGGGCGGACAGGCCGGATCGGTGAAGTCCATCTCCAGGATATGGGCCGGCGCCACCGGGTCGACCGGCAGCAGGTCGACGCCGACGATGTCGGTCACGCCGCGCTCGGTGGCCATCTGCAGCCAGCCGCCCGGCGCGCAGCCCAGGTCGATGACCTTCGCGCCCTTCTTGAAGAACCGGTACTTGTCGTCGATCTCGCTGATCTTGAACGCCGCGCGGCTGCGATAGCCCAGGGCGCGGGCCTTGGCCGAGAACGGGTCGTTGATCTGCCGCTCCAGCCAGTGCTGTTGCGAGGGCGTGCGACCGAAGGCGGTCTTCAGGCGCGCCGGCTTCGTGCGGCCGCTGTCATTGCCGCCGGCCGGCGGCTTGACCATGCGCTTGCGGGGAGGTTCGTCGTTCATGCGTTCACCGTTGCGGGGTGGGACGACCGACCAGAGCCGCCTCGCCGACGCCGGCGCGGCTTCTTCTGCTGATCGGACATCAGGGACATCAGAAGACCCTCTCTAAGCCCCCGATCGGCGACACGCACGCGAGAACACGGCCAAAGCTCCTGAACGGCCTGCAGGATCGCCGCGCCGGCCAGCACCAGATCGGCCCGATCGGCCCCGATGCAAGGCTCCAGCGCCCGTTCCTTGGCGGTCAGGGTCAGCAGGCGATCGGCCGCCGCCTCGCATTCGTGGCGCTGCATCCACAGGCCGTCGACGATGTTGCGATCGTAGCGCGGCAGGCCCAGGTGCAGGCCGGCCAGGCTGGTGATCGCGCCGGACGTGCCGACCATGTGGGCCCGGTCGTCCTGGAACAGGCCGCGCATCGACTCCGCGTGCGGGAATTCGTCGATCCGCGCCTTGACCGCGTCGACCATGGCCCGGAACCACCCCTCCTCGACCCGCTCGCCCTCGGGAAAGCGCTCGGCCAGGGTGACCACGCCGATCGGGATCGACAGCCAGGCCTTGATCGGCAGCTTCCAGGTCGCGAACTGGCGCGGCTTGCTGTCCAGCCCGCCGCCCTTGAGATCCACCCACGACAGCTCGGTCGACCCGCCGCCGACATCGACCACCAGGGCCGCCTCGGCGTCGCGGTCGAACAGGCTCATGCAGCCGGCCACCGACAGCTGGGCCTCTTCCTTGGGGGTGATGATCTGCAGCCGCAGGCCGGTCTCCTCGGCGACGCGGCGGACGAAGTCGGGACCATTGGCCGCACCCCGGCAGGCCTGGGTGGCGACGGCCTTGACCCGCACCACCTTGCGGCGGCGGATCTTCTCGGCGCAGACCTTCAGCGCCGCCATCGAGCGGTCCATGGCCTCGTCGGAGAGCTGTCCCGTCTGGGAAAGACCCTCGCCCAGCCGCACGATCCGGGAATAGGCCTCGACGACGCGGAAGCCGCGCGGCGAAGGCGTCGCCACCAGCAGGCGGCAATTGTTCGTACCCAGGTCGAGCGCCGCATAGCACGACTGCTCGCCTGGCGGCCGGCGCCGGCCCGAGCCCGAAGGCTGAGGCGCGCCGGGCGCTCTCGGCGCCTCCGACATGGTCGTTCCACCTTGTCTCGCAGGCGATTCGAGCCGAACCGCCTCACTTCGGGAGCGAGCATAGCGGCCAGATTCCCGCGCCGAAAGGCCTCGCCTTGTTATCCGATGACGGAACTCTACGTTCAGGTTCTAGTCAGGAGACTCGTGTAGGCTTGTCGACATGAATTCGAGACTCGCCAAATTCGCGATCGGCCAAGTGGTCAAGCATCGGATCTTCCCCTTCCGGGGCGTGGTGTTCGATGTCGACCCGGTGTTCGCCAACACCGACGAATGGTGGAACTCCATTCCCGAGGACATCCGGCCGACCAAGGACCAGCCGTTCTACCACCTGCTGGCCGAGAACGACGACAACACCTATGTCGCCTATGTTTCCGAGCAGAACCTGCTGGCCGACGAGACCGGCGAGCCAGTGGGTCATCCGCAGACGGCGGTGATCTTCGAGAGCTTCGACCACGGCGCCTACAAGCTTCGCCCCCGGATCTCGCACTAGGCGCAAGGTCTCTCCGAGCGAACCCGGTTCTCACGCAAAATCCGAACGGATTTTGCCACGAACCGGGCGTAACGTCGTTTCATGAGCGCTGACGGTTTTAGCAGCGGCCCGCCTCCCGGCGCGGCCGCCGATTGGACGATCGACCAGGGCTGGGAGAACTACTCCCGAGCCGAGCACGACGTCTGGATCACCCTCTACGAACGCCAGGCCGCCTTGCTGCCAGGCCGGGCCTGCGACGAGTTCCTGCGCGGCCTCGACGCCCTGGACCTGCATCGCTCGGGCATTCCGGACTTCAAGCGGATCAACGAGGAGCTTCAGCGTCTGACCGGCTGGACCGTGGTCGCCGTGCCGGGCCTGGTGCCCGACGACGTGTTCTTCGACCACCTGGCCAACCGCCGCTTCCCGGCCGGTCAGTTCATCCGCAAGCCGCACGAACTGGACTACCTGCAGGAACCCGACATCTTCCACGATGTGTTCGGCCACGTGCCGATGCTGACCGACCCGACCTTCGCCGACTACATGCAGGCCTATGGCCAGGGCGGCCAGCGGGCGCTGGATCTCGGACGGCTGGCAAGCCTGGCCCGGCTCTACTGGTACACGGTCGAGTTCGGCCTGATGGAGACCCAGGCGGGCCTGCGGATCTACGGGGCTGGCATCGTCTCCTCGCGCACGGAGTCGATCTTCGCCCTCGACGATCCCTCGCCCAACCGCATCGGCTTCGACCTGGAGCGGGTGATGCGCACGCCTTACCGGATCGACGACTTCCAGCAGGTCTATTTCGTGATCCCCTCGATCCGGACGCTGCAGGACGTGACCCTGCGCGACTTCGGACCGCTGTACGAGCGCCTGGCCGGCGCCAGCGACCTCGGCATCGCCGAGATCACCAGCGCCGACCGGGTGATCACCGCCGGAACCCAGGCCTATGCGAAGACCGGCGGCCGCTTGGCTTCGGCGGCCGGCTGACCTTTCAGGCCGAACAGGATCCGCACGCCGGGAATGCGCCGGACGATCTCGTAGGTCGCGAAACAGCCGGCGAAGGTCAGGACGATCAGGATCGCGGCCTCCAGCGGCTGGGGCAGGTTCAGCTTGGCTAGATGGTGCGCCATCACCACGATCAGGGTCTGGTGCACCAGATAGAACGGGAACACCCCCAGGGTCAGGTAGCGCAGGGCCGCCCCGCCGCGGTTCAGATGCTTGGCGCCGAAGCCCAGGATGGCGACGATGGCGCACCAGGCGTCGGTCGCATGCACGAAGCGCATGGCCAGCTTCAGGCCGGGCGGCGGGATGGGCGTGTCGCCTCGATAGATCCAGACGAAGGTCGCCCAGCCGGCATAGGCGGCGACGGCCAGGGCCAAGGCCGGCCAGCGCGCGGCGATCAGGCGCTGGCGCAGCACCTCCGACTTGGCCAGGCCGAAGCCCAGCAGGAAGGCCGACAGCGACACCGCGTGCACATAGTAGTCGCCGACCAGGGCGTGGGTCTCGCCGTAGCGGACATAGAGCGTGCCGCGCAGCAGGCCCAGGAACAGGATGGGCCAGGCGAGCAGGCCAAAGCCCTTCAGGATCCGCTCGGCCCCCGCCTGAATGTGCTCGCCCAGACGACGCCAGACCAGCAGCAAACCAGCCAGCCCCAGGGTGTAGAGGAACAGATAGGCCACGAACCACATGTGGTTGTAGGTCGGGGTGATCAGGCAGCCGTCCGGGCTGCACCAGTGACCCGAGGCGGTGGCGTAGCGGACCCAGAAATTGTCGACGCTCAGCGCCGTCCCCGGATGGGCGGCGATGTATTCAACCACCTGGTAGTAGGACTGCGGCGGCACGATCACGAACATCGCGAACAGCAGCGGCGGAAGCAGCCGCGCCACCCGCGCGCCGGTCAGCTTTCCGACAGTGGTCTTGTCGGCCATGAACCGCGTCGCGGCGCCGGAGACCAGGAACAGCAGGGTCAGCCGCCACGGATTGGTCAGCAGCATGAACGGTTCGAGGGCTTCCACCGGATGCGGCGTCTTCACGTGCCAGTCCCAGGGCACATAGAACATCCCGACGTGGTACAGAATCAGCAGGAAGAACGCGCCGACCCGGATCCAGTCCAGGTCGTATCGGCGGTCAGGATTTGAAGCGGTCGAAGGCATGACGAGGCGTCCGGCTTGAAAAACGATGCGAACGTCGTGAACCGGACCACGGCCGGGAGCCAAGAGCCCGGGGACCGACGGCCGCCGGCAGGGACGAACGGAAAACCTTCAGGGACGAACGGCGGCTTTTTCGGGCTGAGCGGCGAAGAGCGCCAGGGCCTCTGGCGCGCCTGGCTGCTGGGCGTGTCGCTGATCTCGTGCATCGCCGTGGTCAATGTCCTGACCATCCGGCACGACGCGCCGCGCCTCGGCACGCTGGGCCCGGCCATCTGGGAGCGCAGCAGCGCCCTGGTGACACTGGCGATCTTCATGATCCCCGCCGCCGTCGCCGTCTGGATGACCCGGACCTCTCCACGTTGGTGGCGGGCCGTTCCCGTCCACCTGGTGGCGGTCGTGCTCTATTCGGTGCTGCACGTGTCGGGCTTCGTGGCGCTGCGCAAGGTGGCCTATCTGGCCTTCATGGGCGGTCCGTACCAGTTCGGCCCGCTGTCCACGGAATTCCCCTACGAGTTCCGCAAGGACCTGATGGCCTACGGCCTGGCCTCGATCATCTACTACCTGTCGCTGAGACGCAGCGCCCGCGAGGCGGCCGCACACACTCAGACCGCGTCGACCTCGGCCAGCTTCGACATCCGCGACGGCGCACGGCTGGTTCGCGTGCCCGTCTCCGAGATCCTGGCTGTGCGTTCGGCCGGCAACTACGCCGAGTTCCTGCTTGCCGACGGCCGGCGACCGCTGATGCGCTCATCGCTGGGCGCCCTCGAGACCACAATGGCGGAGCACGGCTTCCTGCGCGTCCACCGATCCTGGCTGGTCAATCCGACCCGGGTGACGGGTCTGCGCCCAGAAGGCTCGGGCGACTACGCGATCGAGTTGGGCGCGGTAGAGGCGCCGCTATCGCGCCGCTTTCCCCAGGCCCTGGCGGCGCTGCGCGGCTAGAGCATTTTCAAGCGAAGTGGATACCGGTTCGCGTGAAGAAAATGCGCCAAAGCTCTAGTCCAGCAGCAGTCCCATGACGATGTCGTCGTCGACCGTGCCGTCCGGCAGTCGGCCGCGACCGGTCATCCGGCCCTCGATCTGGAAGCCCAGCCGCTGGTAGAGCCGCTGGGCGCCGAGATTGGCCGCGCCGGTCCATAGCTCGATCCGACGGACCGGCGGCGTCAGAGTCCTGGCGGTGTCGATCAAGGCGCGGAACAGGGCCGAGCCGACGCCCCTGCCCTGCCAGTCCGGATCGACCGCCACGGTCAGGTCGGTCAGCACATGGGCGAAGATCGCGATCTTCATCCGCTCGACATGCAGCTCCCCGCAGAGCGCGCCGGCGGAATCCACGGCGACTAGGTTCACGCCGCCGTCGCCCGCGACGGCCATGGCGTGGGCGACATAGTCGGCCGTCACCTCGTCCGGCTGGCGCGCCAAGCCGCCAGGTTGGGCGGCGACCTTACGATGCAGGGCCAGTATACCGGCCGCGTCCTCGGGCACGGCTGGCCGGACGGTGAAGGCGCTCATGCTAGGCGGCTCGCTGGAACGGATAGAAATCGCCGCCAAGGTCGAGGATCGCGGTCAGTTCGTCCAGAGCGGCGCGGCTCTCGACGATCAGCGCCGGGTCGGTGAGGTCGGCCGGGGCCAGGCGGTCTCGATAGTGGCGCTCGGCCCAGGCGTTCAGGCGATCGTGCAGGGTCGCGTCGAACCGCTGGCCGGGATTGGTAGCCGCCAGCTCGGCGTCGGTCAGCACCACCCGCAGCCGCAGGCAGGCCGGACCGCCGCCGTTGCGCATGCTCTGGCGCACGTCGACATACTCCACCCGCCCGATCGGACCGTTCGAGCCGGCCAGGGCCTGGGCGGCCGCATGGGCCCGCGGGTTGTCGCGCGTCTCGCCCGGCGCCAGCAGGACCAGGCGGTCCTCGCCGGGCAGGACCAGCAGCTGGGAATTGAACAGATAGCTCTTCACCAGGTCGTCCATCGGCAGGTCGGCCTCGCTGATCTCGACGAAGACCGGCTCGAACAGGCCGTCGGCGGTGCGGCGGACACCCGTCTCCATGGCGGCGCGATCCTCGAAGGCGCGCTCGTGGAACAGCAGGCAGTCGCGCGTGCCGACGCAGACCACGTCGTTATGGAACGCGCCAGCATTGATCGCCGCCATGCCCTGGCGGGCGAAAACGCCGCGCGCCGCGCCGTGGCGGCGCTCGACCGCCTCGAAGGCCTCGCGGGTCTGGCGGGCCGGATAGCGGCCTTCCCAGCGTTCCCACGCCTCGCGCCCCCACACGAACAGGTTGACCCCGGGCTCGCCGTGGTCGGCGCACAGCCGCACATGGTTGGCCGCGCCCTCGTCGGCGAAATGCGGCTGGGCCGGCAGCGGGTCGTGCACGGCGAACCGCGCCTCGTCCGGGAACAGGCGGCGCAGGCTGCGCGTGGTCTGTTCGCCCTCGAGACTGCGGTGCAGGTTGGTCAGCAGATTGGCCGGGGTGAAATGCACGCGGCCGTCGGCGGTGTCGGCGCTGGGCGTGACGGTGGCGGCGTTGGCGGCCCACATCGGCGAGGCCGAACAGGCGGCGGCCGCCAGGGCCGGCGCGTCCTTCCAGGCCTTCTCCAGCACCTGGGCGTCGGAGCCGGACAGCCCGACCGCCCGCAGCAGCGCCAGGTCCGGCCGCTCGTGCGGCGGCAGCACGAACTGCGGCACGCCCCAGTCGGCCAGCTTGCGCATCTTGGTCAGGCCCTCCAGCACCGCGGCGCGCGGGTTGGAGACCTCACCGGCATTGGTCTGGCTGGCGATGTTGCCCGGCGACAGGCCGACATAGGAATGGGTCGGCCCGACCAGGCCGTCGCAATTGGCCTCGACCGCGCGCGAGGTCATTCGCGCAGGCCCTTGATGTCGCCCAAGGTATTGGCCACGCCCCGCGCTTCGAAACTGGCCACCGGATAGGCGCAATAGTCGGCCGCGTAATAGGCGCTGGGCCGGTGGTTGCCCGAGCTGCCCAGGCCGCCGAACGGCATGGTTCCGGCCGCGCCCGTGGTCGGGCGGTTCCAGTTGACGACGCCCGCTCGGATGCGCTTTAGGAAATGATCCCAACGCTCTGTTTCGTTGGAGATAAGTCCGGCCGACAGCCCGTAACGCGTGGCGTTGGCGGCGGCGATGGCCTCCTCGAACGACCCGACCCGACGCACCTGCAGCAGCGGCGCGAACAGCTCCTCGTCGCGCACGGTCTCGCCGGTCACGTCGACCAGGGCGGGCGAGACGAAGGCCCCGCTCAGCCCCTCGACGCCGGTCATGGCGCGCACTGGCCGGCCAGGCACGGCCTTGGCGCCGGCCAGCGCCATGGCGGCGGCGCGGTCGGAGATCAACGGCCCCATGAACGGCTCCTCGCGGCCGTTCCAGGGACCGATCACCAGGCGCTGGGACAGGGCCGCGACGGCGTCGATCACCGCCCGCCCCGCTGCGTCGTCCGAGACGATCAGGCGACGGGCGCACGAGCAGCGCTGGCCGGTGGTGATGAAGGCCGACTGCACGACCAGAGCCGCCACGGCCTCGGCGTCGCCGGCGTCCCAAACCACCAGCGGATTGTTGCCGCCCAGTTCCAGGGCCAGGATCACGTTCGGCCGATCGGCGAAATGGCGACGGAAGAAGGCGCCGGCGGCGGCCGAACCGGTGAACAGCAGACCGTCGATCTCTTGGTCGATCAGGGCCTGACCGACCTCGCGGCCGCCCTGCACCAGGTTGATCACACCGGGCGGCACGCCGGCCGCCTCCAGCGCCTCGACCAGCAGCTGGCCAGCCAGGGGCGTCTCTTCCGACGGCTTGAAAACCACGGTGTCGCCCGCCAGCAGGGCCGGCACGATGTGGCCGTTGGGCAGATGGCCGGGGAAGTTGAACGGTCCCAGCACCGCCATCACGCCATGCGGGCGATGGCGCAGCACCGCGCGGCCGAACGCCATGTCGCTGGCGTGCTCGCCGGTGCGCTCGTCATAGGCCTTGATCGAGGCCTCGACCTTGCCGGCCATCGAGCCCAGCTCGGCCTTGGTCTCCCACAGCGCCTTGCCGGTCTCGCGGCTCAGGGCCTCGGCGAAGGCCGCCGTACGGGCCACCAGCACGTCCTTGTAGCGGCGCAGGACGGCGATCCGCTCCTCGCGCGGCAGGTCGGCCCAGGCGGGGAAGGCCTTGCGGGCGGCCTCGACCGCCGCCGCCACGTCGGCCGGACCGGCGGTCGCCTGGCGCCAGATCACCTCGCCGGAGGTGGGATCGACCGAGGTCGCCTCGGAACCCGCGCCCGTCCGCCAGACACCGTCGATGAACACGCCGCTCATGCCTTCACCCGCACCATTTCGCCGTCCTTGACGCCCAGGGCCGCCGCGGCCTCCCGGCCGATGATCGCGCTCTCGCCGTCGATCAGCACCGGCGCGCGCACCGCCCTGAACTGGGCGATCGCGCCCGAGCAGATCAGGGCCTCCTCGCCATAGGCGTCCTCGCCCAGCCGCACCCGCAGCCGACGGCCCTCGCGCACCGTCTTGATGTCGTCGCGGCGCGCGGCCACCGTCGGGCCGGCGTCGAAGATGTCGACCAGGCCCGAGAACCGGAAACCCTCGGTCTCCAGCATGGCCCGCGCCGCCTCGCCTTCGCGGTGGACCCGACCGATCGTTTCGGCGGCGGGTTGCGGCAGCAGCTCGGCATAGATCGGATGGCGCGGGGCCAGGTCCAGGATGAACTGGCCGTCGGTCGAGGCGCTCATCATGTCGGCCTCGTCGAACTCCAGCCGGAAGAACTTGCTGGCCACGTGGTCCCAGAACGGACAACTGCCGTCCTCGTCGAACCAGCCGCGCAGCTCAGCCAGCACCATCTCGGCGAAGCGCTGCGGCTCCAGCCCGATCAGCATGTAGCGCGACTGGGCCAGCAGACGCCCCGCCCCGCCCTTGCGGCGCTCGGGCTTGAGGAACAGCGAGCCGACCTCCGACCAGCCGGCGCATTCGTTGACCAGCACCAGGGCCCGGTGGTCGAAGCGTTTGTCCAGGGTGGGAGAAGACTGCGCCAAGGTCACGACTCGGAACGAGAAATGCGGGCGCTTCAGACCCACCCCCGCCTTGACCCCGGCCACGCCGACCACGTCGCCGGCCTCCAGGTCCTCCAGCATCAGGGTGTACCAGGCCTCGGGCGCGGCGACCTCGGAATGGAAGCTGGCTTGGGACAGGTCCAGGCGGGCGCGCAGGGTGTGCTCGTCCTCCGGCAGGCTGGTGAAGCCGCGGCCCGACAAGACGGCCAGCTCCATCAGGCTGTCGAAATCGGCGGGCATCGCGGGACGGACGACAAGCATACTCAAACGGTCTCCGCGAGGTCGGTCATGGCGGCGCGCAGGCCGGGACCATCGATCTCGCCGCTGGCCAGTTTCATCAGGATCAGGGCCGACAGCTGGGCGCGCTCGACGAAGCTGTCGGGCCAGGCATGCTCGGCCTCGCTGTGGATGTCGCCGCCGCGCACCCCCAGGGTGTCGACATTGGGCAGGCCGGAGGCGAACAGGTTGTTGCCTTCGCAGACGCCGCCGGAGGGCTTCCAGGCGATGTCCTGGCCCAGCAGCGCGCCCGCCGCCTTCACCGCCCCGAACAGCCGCTGCTGGGCGGCATTGAACGGCTTGGCGCCGCGGGTGATGCGGCCGTGCAGATGGGCGTGCAGCCCCTCTCCGGTCGACGCGACGATCTTGTCGACCTCGCCCTCGAACCAGGCCGCGTCCTCGGCCGCCGGGAAGCGGACGTTGAAGCGGACCACGGCGACGTCGGGCACCATGTTCAGCGGCGAGCCGCCGTCGATCTTGGCGATGTTGCAGGTGACGCCGTCACGGAGGCCGTTCAGCGCGTGCAGGGCCTGGGCGATCCGCGCGGCCTCCATCACCGCGTTGCGGCCGGCGGCGAAGTCGCGACCCGCGTGGGCGGCCTTGCCGTGGACCACGATGTGGAAATTGCCCGAGCCCTTGCGGGCGCTGGCCAGGGCCCCGTCCGCCAGGGCCGGCTCGTAGGTCAGGCCCACATGCCCCAGGTGCGCGAACTGCGCCAGGATCGGGGCCGAGGCGACCGAGCCGATCTCCTCGTCCGGCGACAGCAGCACGCGATAGCCGACGTTGTTCGCCAGCGGATGGCGCTCGAAGGCCTCCAGCGCCGCCAGCATCACCGAGATCCCGCCCTTCATGTCGGCGATCCCCGGCCCGTGCAGGGCGCCGTCCGGCCGCGTCGTGACGGTCTGGAAGCCGGAGGTCTCGGGATAGACGGTGTCGTAGTGGCCGGTCAGGACGACCTGGACCGGGGCCTCGGGCCGCACGACCACGGCGATCGCCGCCGGGTGGGCCTGCTCGCCGATCCGGCCGTCGGCTCCCACCTCGGGCGAGGCGCCCAGCGGGATGTCGGCGGGCGCGGCCGGCAGGTTTCCGAAGGCGTCGAGCAAAACTTGCCGCTGGCGCTCCAGACCGCCCAGATGCCGGCTTCCGGAGTTGATGGCGCACCAGGCCACCGCCCGATCGATGATCAGTGGTCCCTGGTCGGCCAGATGTCGCAGAACGGCGCGATCCTCGTCGTTGAGTCGCATGAAATCGTTGTCTCCCTCAGTTCAAACTAAACCAAGGGCCGCGGGCAATTCGTGCTTCCTCGCTCAAGGAAACCGGTAGCCCGCGCAACAGCCTTGCTCCGAATGGGAACCGATCCGGGTCGAGGCCAGGAGCGGAATCCGGATCTGTCACTGCATGCTTCCCGCCGCCGTTTCCGGCCTGGAGCACGGAACGGGCGGAAGCGGGCTAGTTGTAGTCCTTTCTCCAGCGGACCGAAAGCTGGGCGTCGCCCTGGCTGCCGAGCTTGGAGATCAGCGACAGGGCGCGGCGGACCCGCCATTCGACCTGGGCCGAGGACCCTTCCCGGCCGCCGCCGATGATCTCGACATAGACGTCGTCGGTCACGTACTTGCCGCCGGCCACGGTCATGCCGGTGGCGCTGTCGGCGAAGGACAGGCGGTCCAGCCCGGCCAGGTTGCGCAGGTTGCCGATCACGTCGAAGCCGCCGCCGCCCGCCAGGGCCGCCAGGGCCGAGGCCAGCTGCGCGGCCTCGATCGGGGTCAGGTTGGCGGCCGACGAACCGAACAGCACCTGCGACAGCACCTCGTCCTGCGGCAGTTCCGGCTTGGAGGTCAGCGTGATCTCCGGCTTGGCGGCGGTGCCCTGCACCTTGACCACGGCGGTCAGGCTCGGATCCTCGCGCACCGCGGTCAGGTCCAGCCGGATGCGGTCCAGCTGGGTGGCCAGGCGCACCGTGCCGGTCTCCTCGAACTCGAAGCGCTTGCCGGCGAAGTCGTATTCGCCGCGCACCATCCGGGCCTCGCCGTCGAGGATCGGGCTGTTGGTCGAGCCGCCGACGTGGGCGTCGAGCGACAGCTCCACGTCCAGGCCCCGCCCGCGCACGAAGATCCGGCGGGGGGCCTTCAGAGTGACGTCGAGCAGCATGCCGCTGCCGGGTGCGACCTTGCGGACCTCGATGCCCTGATCCATCTCGTCCGGGCGATTGCGCTCGATCACGTCCAGCGAGACCACGCCCGCCGGGGTCTTGGTCTGGGCCGAGACGTCGGCGCGGTCGATCGTCAGGGCGCCGACCATCTTGACCTTGCCGTCGGCCCCGCGATTGACCGTGGTCTGGCCGCTGGCCGTGGCCGTGGCCAGTTCGTTGTCGATGACGCGGAAGCCCTTCAGGTCCAGCTTGAAGCTGCCGAGCCCTTCGCGCGCCAGGCTGATCCGGCCCGAGCCCGACATCGTCCCGCCCTGCCCGTCGCCGGCCGACACCTGGCTGACGTCGATGGCGTTGTCGGCCAGGGCCACGCGGACGATGACGTCGCGCAGGCTGAGGCCGGTCTGGCCGTCGTCGACCCGGCCGCCCTCCAGGCTGGCGCGGCCGGTCAGCCGCGGATCGGCCAGGGTGCCGGCCAGTTCGCCCTCGGCGTCGATCTTGCCCGACACGCTGCGCTCGGAGCTGCCCAGCAGGTCCCAAAGCGGCTTGATCTCGCCCTGGGCCGTGAACTGGCCGCGGACCGGACGCTGGCGATTGATCGCCAGGTGGAACGGCTTGGCCGAGGCTTCGGTCGGCAGGGTCACCTCGGCCCTGGCCTGCAGGCCCTGGCTGTTGGAGCTGCTGGCGTTGATGGTCATCTGGTTGTCGCGCAGCACGCCGCGGATCTCGGCGTTCAGCGAACGGTCGGCGCGAGAGCCGCGCTCGCGGGCCCCGATCAGGTTGGCGTCGAACTCGCCGGTCAGGGTCGGGCCCGAACCGGTGAGCGTCACGTGGGCGTCGACCTTGCCGGCCATGTCGGGATTGAGCGCCGTCAGGCTCACCCCAGTCAATTGCGCGCGAAGCGTGGCCAGGTCGCCGCCGACGTCGGCGTCCAGATCGGCCGCGCCATCGCCGACCGACAGCCGCAGACGGGCGTTGGTGCGCGGGCCGCCGAACCGGATCTGGGCGGTCTCGCGGGTCTTGATCTCGGTGCGCGCCATGGCTCCGGCGGCGTCCAGCGCCAGCAGGTATTCCTCGCCGGCCTGGGTCAGCACGCCCGAGCCGTTCAGCTTCCAGCGACCGGACGGAGCCTCGCCCCGCGCGTCGATGGTCAGCGGCAGGCGGGCCGTCGGACCGGCGGCCTTGATCGCCGCGTGCCGGACCTTCCAGGCCCCGCCCACGACGTCGTCGGCGACCAGGTCGAGCTGCGCCGTGGGACCGGCCGCGCCATCGGCGATCTTGGCCGTGCCGCTGATCCGGCCCTGGGCCAGGAAGGCGCCGGGGCCGATCGCCACCGTCAGGTCCGCCGTGGCCGGGCGGCCGCTGCGCAGGGAAACCGCGCCCTTGGCCTTGGCCCCGCCGGCGTCGACGTCCAGGTCGGAAAGCTCGAGCCCGCCCGTCGCGAAGTTGAAGGCCGTGCGGGCCTTGGCCGGACCGTACTGGCTGCCGGCCTCGATAGAGGCCGTGCCGTCGCCGCCGTCCGGACGCTTGGCGAAGGACAGCACCACATGGGCGTCCTTCAGCGGCAGGCGCGGCACGTCGATGGAGTCGAAATCCGCGATCAGGTCGGCCTTCGGCGCCGCCAGGGTTCCGGTGACGGCGCCCGTGCCCTTGGCCTTGCCGGCGACCTCGATCGGACCGGCGACGAACGGCCCCGTGGCGGTCCAATCCAGCTTGAACGCCATGGCCGTGCCCGGACCGAACACGCCGGAGGTCCGCACCGAGGCGGCCGCGCCATCCAGCTTGGCGTCGGCGACCGACAGCCGCTCGTTGGCCCACGACGCCCGCGCATTGAGCCGCGGGGTCTTGCCCAGCAGGCGATCCAGCTCCGCCAGACCCGTCGCGAAATTGCCGCCGCGCGCGTCGACGGTCAGCATCCAAGGCTTGTTCGCGCCCTGGCTGGCAGACCATTTCGCCGTGGCCTGTCCGGCCATGCCCACCCGGATGGGAGCCAGGGAGGCGACCCTGGCGTCCCCCTTGAAGGACAGGCCGCCCAGCACCCCGCGTTCGCCCTGGGCGACGACGGTCAGGTTCGGGGCCTGGACCTTGGCCGAGCGGATCAGGAAGCGGCCGTCCTTCAACCGCGTCCCCTCGAACTGGGCCGAGGGCGAGCGGCCGAGGACCGCCAGCAGCCCCTGCCCGCCGCCGCCCTCGGTCGTGGCGTCGGCCTTGATGCTCAGCTCGCCGCGCTTCCAGCCGACGCTGGCCGGGCCCTTGGCCCGCGCCAGGCGATAGCCCAGCCAGGAAAGGTCACGGACGTCGACCCGGCCATCGACCAGGAAGCCGTCGCCGGTCAGGTGGAAGACCCCGTCCGCGGCGCCGGCCCCCATGGTCGGCAGCGGCGTGACGCGGGACAGATTGCCGATCTTCGCGGAGAAGGTCAGGCCGGCGGGCGCGGTGATCCGCTTGCCCAGGTCGGCCAGGCCATGGGCGGTCAGGTCGAGATTCTGGCTGTCGATCTTCAGGTCGAGATCGTTGAACGCCCCGGCCTTACGGCCGACGATCGAGAAGCGGGCGTCGGCGCCGAACATCTTCTCCTCGCGGTCGGTCAGGGTCGAGGCCGCCAGATCGATGTGACCAGTCGCCGAGCCGCCCTGCGGCGTCCAGGCGCCGCCGGCCTTCAGCGGCGTCGCGTCTCCGGACCGCGCCAGGATCGTGAAGGCGCCCTGGCTGGTGGTGCCGTGGGCCTTGGCGTTCAGGTCGAAGGGCCGGTCGGGCGACAGGCCCAGCGCCCCGGCCACGGCCCCGCCGTTGGCCTCCTGGGCCTGGGCGTCGAGCAGCAGGGTCTTGTCGCGCCCGAGGTCGAAGACCAGCTTCAGGTGATCGCCGGCGTGCAGTCGGCTGAGCGCCCGCAGATTGCCCTTCAGCCCGCCGAATCTCTGAGATTCGTAGTCACCGCTTAGATCGAAATCGCCGGCCTGGCGGCTGAACTCGGGCCGGGTGATCAGGCGCAGGGCGACACGATCCAGGTCCACCGACAGCGGCGCGGCGCTGGACTTGCCATTGGGGGTCAGGGTCGGGCGGCGCAGCACCACGACTTGACGGGCGGAGATCGTGTCGGCGTGGAAGCGGCGGTAGAACAGCTCGGCCGGCCGCCAGTCGATGTAGAGATCTGAAGCCTCGAGCCAGACGCCCTTCTCGTCGCTGATCGTCAGGCGCCGAACGCCGAACGCGTCCCAGATGTCGCCGCTCAGCCCCTCGATCTTCAGGCGGCCCATGCGGCCCAGCTTCAGGCCGCTGGTGCGGGCCTCCAGGAAGGCGCGACCCTGCGGGGTGACGGCCCCGAAGCGCACGCCGCCCAGCAGCACGGCGACCAGCACCACCAGGCTCACCGAAATGATGATGATCAAGCCCGGCCAGCCGATCTTGCGCGCGACCTTGGTCGCCGTCTCGGCGACGACTTCCGGGATGTCTTCGGGCGGCGGCCCGCCAGATGGTTTTTCGGCGTCGGTCAAAAGGCCTGCCCGATGCTGATATAGACCTGGAATGACGGATCGCCCTCGCGCTTGCTGATCGGCATGGCGATGTCGGCCCGGATCGGTCCGAAGCCCAGGTCGTAGCGCACGCCGACCCCGACGCCCACGCCGAAATCATCGCCGTTGGGCCACTTGTCGACGCCCACGCCGCCGGCGTCGATGAAGGCCACCCCGCCCCATCGGTCGGTGAACTTGTGACGCAGCTCCAGCGAGCTCTCCAGCAGCGACAGGCCGCCCTGCGGCGTGGTGGTGTTGTCGATGCGCGGACCGATGGCCTGATAGGAATAGCCCCGCACAGAGCCGCCGCCGCCGGCGTAGAAGCGGTTGGAGGCCGGCACCTCGGGCATGGTGCCGCCCAGGATCTGACCGGCCTTGAACCGGCCCGCCAGCACGGTGCGCCTGCCTTCGCCGAACGGCAGATAGGCCGTGGTCTGCGCCTGGACCTTCAGGAAAGCCATGGTCAGGTCGCCGGTGATGGCGGTGGGTTCGGCCCGCGCGTCCAGCCGCCAACCCTTGGTCGGGTCCAGGATGTTGTCGGACTTGTCCCAGGCTTGCGCGCCCAGCAGGGTGAAGGTGGCGAAGTTCTGCTCGACGTCGGTGGTGACGCCGTTGACCGTGGTGGGCGAGTCGACCTGCGTCAGGTCCAGCGAGACGCCGTAGGTGCGATAGACGGTCGTTTGCAGCTTTCGGGTCAGGTCCGCGCCGATATGGGCGCCGGTTTCCACATAGGCGTCGGTGTCTTCGCGAAAGACGGCGGTGTTGAGCTTCAGGGTTTGCTGGCTGCGTCGCCAATGCGGCAGGGCCAGTTCGGCTTCAAGACGGCTGTCCAGCCTGGATAGTCGCGCCGTCAGGGTCGTGGTGTCGGCCCGATGGAAACGATTGTAGTGGATCCACTTTGCGTCCGCGCCCGGCCCGTCGATGCTCGAATAGTTCGCGGCCAGCTCCACCGTCCTGGCCTTGCGGTCGGACAGGGTCACGACCACGGGGCGCAAGCCGTCGGGCAGCGCCTTCTCCTTGGGGGCCAGCGAGACCGACACCGTGTCGTAGACGCCGGTGTCGCGCAGCCGGCGCTCCAGTTCGGCGATGTCGTCAGGCTCGTAGATGTCGCCCGAGCTCCACGGCGCCAGATGCTTGATCCAGGCGGGGTTCGATCGCCCCTGCGTCACAACCTGGATCCCGTCGACATGGGTCAGCTCGCCCGCCGCGATGTGGAAAGTGGGGCGCACGGTGTGGTCGGCGTGGTCGACGACCACCTCGCGCGGCTCGGCCGCGGCGTCGGCATAGCCCAGCTGCTGCACCTGGGAGACGACTCGCCCCTCGGCCGCCAGCACGTCGACGGCGCGGCCCGGGGCGCCCGGCACCAGGCGGATGACGCTTTCGGCCCGCTTGACGACGCCTTCGTCCGGCTCGGCCCCGCTCCAGGCCAGCTTGGGGTCGGCGATCACGAAGACCGGACCGGGGTTGATCTTGAGAATCGCGCGCGGCGGATCGGCTTCGGAGACGTCCGGCTCGACGACATAGGCGTAGTAGCCTTCCGAGCGCAGCACGGCGACGGCGTCGTCGCCGGCGTCCCGGGCCCGGCGTCGGGCCTCCGAACGGCTGCGGGGCGGCGCCTTGGCTTCGATCATGGCGCGCTGGATCGCTTCGCGCAGCGCCTTGTCCTCGACGCCGGTGATGCTGGCCGCGGGCTCGGCCGCATTGGCGTGGCCCGCGGCCAACAGGGCCGCGGTGGTCACACCAAGGGCAAATCTCTTACGCACCAAGCCTTCCAAGTCCCCGCGCGGAGCGCCCCCGAACCCCTGTAGTCGCCCCCCCGCCGACTGTCACGCGGTGAAATGTACTAGAACAGTTCCGGGCCATGACCCCACGCGCACCAGAAGGGCGCCCAAAACTTAGGCAGCCCCCCGCATCCCGTCATCGCGACACGAAAAGCACCGCTTCTGGCCTTCGCGCGTTCTAGGCTGGATCGGGACGCGCCCCCTCAATGCGGCGCGCAGGGTGGACAAAGTGGACACGGGCGTGGCGGCGAAAATCCAGGACATCGACGATACTCCCACCTTGCCTATGACGGGGGCCGCGTACCTGCCCGGCGTCGCGTATGACGAGATGATCGCCCAGGGCGGCGACGTGCGCGCCCACTATGCGGCGCTGCAGACCCGAATCTCCTCGCTGGGCGCCAGCGAACTGGCGGACAGGCAGCGGATGCTCGAGCGTTCGTTCCTGCTGCAGGGCATCACCTTCACCGTCTACGGCGCCGACAGCGCCACCGAGCGGATCATCCCGACCGACCTGTTCCCCCGCATCCTGCCGGCCCAGGAATGGGCCAAGATCGAGGCCGGCCTGACCCAGCGCCTGCAGGCGTTGAACATGTTCCTGGCCGACATCTACGGCGAGCAGCAGATCCTGATGGACGGGGTGGTGCCGCGCGAGCTGGTGCTGGGCGCGCCCTCGTACCGCCGCGAGATGCAGAACCTCTACGTGCCGCACAAGGCCTACGCCAATGTCTGCGGCAGCGACCTGATCCGCGGCCAGGACGGCGAGTTCGCCGTGCTGGAGGACAATCTGCGGGTGCCGTCCGGCGTGTCCTACATGCTGGCCAACCGCGACGCCTCCAAGCGGACCTTCCCAGGGGCCTATCGCGAAGCCGGCGTGCGGCCGGTCGAGCGCTATCCCGATCTGCTGCTGGCCACGCTGAAGAGCATGAGCGCCGACTGGCGGCCGAACCCGCAGGTCGTGGTGCTGACCCCCGGCGTCTACAATTCGGCCTATTACGAGCACGCCTATCTGGCGCGGCTGATGGGCGTGCCGCTGGTCGAGGGCCGCGACCTCGTGGTCCATGACAACATGGTCTACATGCGCACCACCACGGGCCTGCGCCGCGTCGACGTGATCTACCGCCGGGTGGACGACGACTTCATCGACCCTCTCACCTTCCGCCGCGATTCGTCGCTGGGCGCGGCCGGGCTGTTCAACGCCTATCGGGCCGGCAACGTGGTGATGTGCAACGCGCCGGGCACCGGCGTCGCCGACGACAAGGCCGTCTACGCCTTCGTGCCCGACATCATCCGCTACTATCTCGGCGAGGACCCGATCCTGCCCAACATCGAGACCTTCCTGTGCCGCGAGCCGGCCCAGTTGAGCCACGTGCTCGACAACCTCGACAAGCTGGTGGTCAAGGCCGTCGGCGCCTCGGGCGGCTACGGCATGCTGGTGGGGCCTCACGCCTCGGCCAAGGAGCGGTCCGAGTTCGCCGACGCCCTGAAGGCCGATCCGGCCAACTACATCGCCCAACCGACGATCCAGCTGTCGACCGCGCCCTGCCTGGTCGACGGCCGCATCGAGCCGCGCCACGTCGACCTGCGGCCCTTCATCCTGTCGGGCGAGAAGACGGTCGTCACGCCCGGCGCCCTGACCCGCGTGGCCCTGAAGCGCGGCTCGCTGGTGGTCAATTCGAGCCAGGGCGGCGGCAGCAAGGACACCTGGGTGCTGGCCGAGGAGAACGGCCACAACGGCAATGGCCACGAAAAGGGAGTCGGCCAATGATGCTCGCCCGCGTGGCTGACAGCCTCTACTGGCTGGGCCGCTACATCGAACGCGCCGAGCACCTGTCGCGGCTGTCGACGGTGATGCTGAACGCCACCCTCGACCAGACCGACACCGGGGCCGAGGCCGTGCGCATCGCCCTGTCGGCGGTCGGCGAGACCGAGCTCAGCGCCGGCGCCTTCGAGGCGGCCAGGGGTTTGGTGCTTGATCGCTCCGATCCCAACTCGGTCGTCTCGTCGCTGTCGCGGGCCCGGGAGAACGCCCGCCAGGTTCGCGACCAGATCACGACCGAGACCTGGGAGCGGTTGAACCTGCTGTACCTGAAGGTCACCGACCGCAACGCCGGCCGCGAGTTCGCCGACAATTCGGTGACGTTCCTGCACGACATCATCGCCGACGTGCACCTGTTCAAGGGCGCGGCCGACACCACCATGAGCCACGGCGAGAGCTGGCGGTTCATGATGGTGGGCATGTATCTGGAACGCGCCCAGCTGATCGCCAGCCTGCTGGAGGCCTGCTTCGCCGAGGACAGTCCCAAGGTCAACGACCACCTGGCCCTGGTCAGCCTGCTGCGGATGGGCTGCGCGCTGGAGCCCTACCTGCGGGTCTACACCGCCGAGATCGAGCCGCGGCACATCCTGGAGTTCATGGTCTTCGACGAGGACTTCCCGCGCTCGATCCGCTTCGCCACCAGCCAGATCGAGAAGCACCTCAGCGAGCTGGCCCGCCACGTCGAGGCCACCGGCCGCGCGGCGCCGGAACGGCTGGCCGGCCGGCTGAAGGCCCGGCTGGAGTTCGCCGACGTCGGCGAGCTGGAAAGCCAGGGCGCTGGCGAACTGCTGACCACCGTGGCCAACGAATGCGCCCGCATCCACCTGGCGATCTACGAGACTTTCGTCGCCTATCCCCTGGAAATGCGCCTCCCCGCCTAGGGACGACGCTTAGGAATACCGCCCGTGTTGCTCGAGATTCGCCACGTCACCCAGTACCATTACGAGCGGCCCGTCCGCGAAAGCCTGATGGAGCTGTGGATGCAGCCCCAGAAGGGCGCGCGCCAGCGGCTGGTCAGCTTCGAACTGGACATCGAGCCGGCCGCCCAGGTGTTCTCCTACGCCGACAGCTTCGGCAACGCCGTCTACCATTTCGACGTGCCCCAGCCGCACGACGGCCTGACCATCATCGCCCGCTCGGCCGTCGAGACCGAGCCAGTGCACGAATGGCCCCAGCCGCTGGACATGGGCGAGTGGGAGCGGCTGAAGAGCGCCTTCGTGAAGGGCGAATGCTTCGACTACCTTCAGCCACACGGCTTCGTCCAGGTGACGCCCGCCCTGGAGACCTTCATCACCGAGCACGACATCGACGCCCTGCGCCGCCGCGATCCGTACTCGGCGGTCCAGGCCCTGTGCGACACGATCTACAAGGCGTTCGAGTACCAGCCGGGTGTCACCGACGCCGACAGCCCGATCGACCTGGCGCTGAGCGCCGGCCGCGGGGTCTGCCAGGACTTCGCCCACATCATGCTGGCGGTCTGCCGGGCGTGGGGCATCCCGGCGCGCTACGTCTCAGGCTATCTGTTCACCGACCGCGAGGCCGGCGATCGCTCCGACCCCGACGCCACCCACGCCTGGGTCGAGGTGTTCCTGCCCAGCTACCGCTGGGTAGGCTTCGATCCGACCAACAACGTCATGACCGGCGAGCGTCACGTGGCCGTCGCCGTGGGCCGGGACTACAGCGACGTCACCCCGTCGCGCGGCGTCTACAAGGGCGACTCCGAGAGCCACCTGGCCGTCGGCGTCTCGGTGCGACGGGCCCGAGCGGCGGTGGCCGAGCCGGAATTCCTGCGCCTGCCCCGCCCCTCGGCGCCGTTCGGTTCGGCCAACCGCCGCCGGGCCAGCGCCGACGCCATCCGCGAACAGCAGCAGCGCCAGCAGCAGCAGTAGACCTCCCGCCGCGACGCACCCTAGGTTAGCGCTAACAAAGCGACAACCTGGGGAGGGCGCGGATGTCAGAAGAACCGAACGGGGCGTCGCCGCGCCTGGCCATCGTGGACGCCTTGCGGGGCTACGCCCTGATGGGCCTGTTCCTGGTCCACATGCTGGAATATTTCGAGCTCTACTGGTCCGATCCGGTCCGGAACCCGGTGACCACGGCGGTCTTCACCCTGTTCATGGGCAAGACCTTCTCGCTGCTGGCGCTGTGCTTCGGCTTCAGCTTCTTCGTGATGATGGACGGCGCCGCGCGGCGGGGTCAGCCGTTCGCGGGCCGGTTCGCCTGGCGCCTGACCCTGCTGGCGGTGATCGGCGTGCTGCACGGCCTGGTCTATCGAGGCGACATCATCATCGTGCTGGCCCTGGCCGGCTTCGTCCTGATCCCGTTCGACAAGGTCCGGTCCAACCGCGTCCTGCTGACCGTGGCCACGTTCTGCTTCCTGCAGCCCTACATCCTGCTGTGGATCGCGGCGGGCGGCCTCGGCGCGCCTTGGGCCCTGGCCAAGCCGCACTTCTTCTCCGACCCCGCCATGGCGGTCTATCTGGCCGGCGACATCGGCCAGGTGTTCCGGGCCAACCTCTGGGACGGCCAGGTCAACAAGTGGTGGTTCTTCATCGAGACCGGCCGCTGTGTGCAGGTGCTGGGCCTGTTCCTGATCGGACTGGTGCTGGGCCGGATCGGCTTCTTCGCCGATCCCGGACGCTTCCGTGGGGGTCGGACGATCGCCCTGGTCGCGGTCGTGCTGTTCGCCGCCCTCTGCCACGTGCTGAAGACCCGGACGACCGGCCATGACAGCGGCCCGGCGTTCTGGACCAACATGCTGGCGGGCGGCTGGTTCGACCTGTCGTGCATGGCCGCGTCGGTGCTGATCTTCGTCCAGCTCTGGCGGATCGGCGGCGAGCGGGTGCTGAGCGCCCTGGTCCCGGTGGGGCGGATGACGCTGAGCCTCTATGTCGGCCAGTCGCTGGTCTTCATCCCGCTGTTCTATCCGCTAGGCCTGGGCCTCTACGCGCGGATGACCCCTGCCCTCGCCCTCTCGATCGGCCTCGTCGCGGTGGCGGCGCAGCTGCTGCTGGCCGCGGCCTGGTTCAAGGCCTTCCACTACGGCCCGCTGGAGTGGCTGTGGCGGTGCGGAACGCGGCTGTCGTTCGACATCCCGTTCCGGCGCAGGCCGGCCTAGCTAGAGCGGATAGACGTGGCTCTTGCGGGCCGCGATCTTGATCGTCCCGGCGAACCTGGCGGCCTCGGCGCGCGAGGCGCTGATCTCGATATGGCGGCCGTCGGCGCTGGTGGCCGACACGGCGGTCAGGGCGCCCTGCACATGGGCTCGGGCGACCTTGACCTCGAAACCGCCGTCGTCCAGCGCGAAGTCGTGCGGCCGCACGAAGCCAACGGCCGGGCCGTCGGCGACGCCGTTGGCCGAGAACGACACCGCGCCCGAGGTGAAGCGCCCGCCCGAGACCGTGCCCTCGAAACGGTTGGCCTCGCCGACGAAGCCGCAGACAAACGGCGTGGCGGGATTGTCGTGCACCTCGTCCGGCGTGCCGATCTGCTCGATGCGGCCGGCGTTGAGGATGGCCACGCGGTCGGCGAGGCCCAGGGCCTCTTCCTGGTCGTGGGTGACGAAGATGGTGGTGACGCCGGTGGCGTCGTGCACGCGGCGCAGCTCCTTGCGCAGCGACTTGCGGACGGTGGCGTCCAGGGCGCCGAACGGCTCGTCCAGCAGCAGCACGCTGGGCTGCACGGCGAGAGCCCGCGACAGGGCCACGCGCTGGCGCTGGCCGCCCGACAGCTGCGAGGGGTAGCGCTTGCCCAGGCCGTCCAGCTCGACCAGCTTCAGCAGTTCCTCGACCCGACGGGCGATCTCGGCCTTCGGCGGCTTGTCGGCGCCTTTGCGGACGTCCAGGCCGAACGCGATGTTGCGGGCCACGGTCATGTGCTTGAACAGCGCGTATTGCTGGAACACGAAGCCGACGCGGCGCGCGGCGGCCGAGGCGAAGGTCACGTCCTCGCCCTCGAACAGCACTTGGCCGGCGTCGGGGAACTCCAGGCCGGCGATCGTGCGCAGCAGCGTCGTCTTGCCCGAGCCCGACGGACCCAGCAGCGCCACGAGCTCGCCGTCGGCGATCTCCAGATCGACGTGGTTCAGGGCCGGATAGCGCCCGAACTTCTTTTCGACGGAACGGATGGAGATGGTCATGGGGTTCGTTCGTTCCGAATCTAGTGTCCGCCGCCGCGCTTGACGTCGGGTTGGGCGATCTCGAGCACGCTCTTGAGCACCAGGGTCACGATCGCCAGCAGGCAGAGCAAGGCGGCGACGGCGAAGGCGGCGACGAAGTCGTATTCGTTGTACAGAATCTCGACGTGCAGCGGCATGGTGTTGGTCAGGCCGCGGATGTGGCCGCTCACCACCGAGACGGCGCCGAACTCGCCCATGGCCCGGGCGTTGCACAGCAGCACGCCGTACAGCAGGCCCCAGCGCACGTTGGGCGCGGTCACCCGCCAGAAGGTGTAGAGGCCCGAGGCCCCCATCGAGACGGCCGCCTCCTCCTCCGACACGCCCTGCTCCTGCATCAGCGGGATCAGCTCGCGGGCGATGAACGGGAAGGTCACGAAGATCGTCGCCAGCACGATGCCGGGAATGGCGAAGATGATCTTGATGTCGTGGTCGATCAGGCGCTCGCCGAACCAGCCCTGCAGGCCGAAGACCAGCACGTAGATCAGGCCCGCGACGACCGGCGAGACCGAGAACGGCAGGTCGATCAGGGTGATCAGCAGCGGCTTGCCGGGAAACTCATGCTTGGCGATCGCCCAGGCGGCGCACAGGCCGAACAGGGCGTTGAACGGCACGGTGATCCCGGCGGTGATCAGGGTCAGCTTGATCGCGGCCCAGGCGTCAGGCGTCGTGATCGCGTCGAGCGCGGGCTGCAGGCCCTTGCGCAGGGCCTCGGCGAACACCGCCGCCAGGGGCAGGATCAGCACCAGGCCCAGGAAGGTCAGGACCAGGCCGATGATCACGACCTTGGCCCACAAAGGATCGTCGGTCGGGTGGCGGAATTGCGCCTTGGTCGGAGCGGCCATCAGACGAACCTCCGCGACCAGGCCTGGATGGCGTTGATGACCAGCAGCATCAGGAACGAGACGCCCAGCATGACCAGGGCGATGGCCGCGGCGTTGGCGTATTCGAACTGCTCCAGCTGGATGATGATCAGCAGCGGCGCGATCTCGGACTTGTAGGGCATGTTGCCGGCGATGAAGATCACCGAGCCGTACTCGCCGACGCCCCGGGCGAAGGCCAGGGCGAAGCCGGTCAGCCACGCGGGGCCCAGGGCCGGCAGGATGATCCGGGCGATGGTGGCGATCCGGTCCGCGCCGAGGCTGGCCGCGGCTTCCTCGACGTCGGCCGACAGGTCACGCATCACCGGCTCCAGGGTGCGGACCACGAACGGCAGGCCGATGAAGATCAGGGCGATGGTGACGCCGATCGGGTTGTAGGCGGCCTTGATCCCCAGCGGCGTCAGGTACTGCCCGACCCAGCCATTGGGCGCGTAGAGGGTGGCCAGGGCGATGCCGGCCACGGCCGTCGGCAGGGCGAACGGCAGGTCGACCAGGGCGTTGACGATGGCCTTGCCCGGAAACTCGTAGCGGACCAGCGCCCAGGTGGTCAGCACGCCGAACACCCCGTTGATCACCGCCGCCACGAAGGCCGCGCCGAATGTCAGGCGGTAGGCCGCCATGGCGCGTTCGGAAAAGGCCGCGGCGACGAACTGGGCCGGCGACAGATCCGAAGCCTTGATCGCCACGGCCGACAGCGGGATCAGCACGATCAGCGACAGGATCGTCAGGGTCACGCCCAGGGTCAGGCCGAAGCCCGGGATCGCCGAGCGGCGACGGAATAGCGGGCGTCGTGGGGCGCGTGTCGGAGCGGGTGCGGGAATCGTCTCGGCGGTCATCGGGTGATCGTCGTCCAGCATCCGCGTCGGGCCCCGCAACGGAGCCATGAAAACAAGAACGCGCCAAGCCGCGAATTGGGCGAAGGGCGTGGTGAAGCTGGTGCGGCTTAAATCCCTACACGGCCGGTCGGGTCAATTGAGTTCGTCGAGGGGGGCGGCCAGAAAAACTGTGATGGCCAAAGCCGTGCGGCGATCACTTGCCCCCTACGGACCGCTTCGCGGTCGTCTTCCCCCACGGGGGGAAGAGGAACCGCCGCCGGCGCGTGCGCACGTCCTCCGCCCCCTATGGGGGCGGACAGACCGCGCAGCGGGTGTGATCTCACGCCTCAGCTGTGAGCTTGATGGGAAGGGTGCGAAGCGCCCGGGCCTCGCCCGGATGAGCTTTGATATGAATACCGTTTCGACGAAGTCAGACGCTTCGCGCGGCCGTTATCCGGAAGCCTTCGGATCGCGGATTCTTAACCCGCTCCGATGGAGGCCCCCGACGGGCAGGACGTTGGCGCGTCCTGGACCGCATGAGCGATTTCAGCCCATGCCTGCCACGTCCGCCGATCCCTCGCCGCCTGGGTTTCGTCCTGTGTTGCAAGGAACCTGCCCAGGACCGTCGCGAAGGCCGCCATTCAAGGCAACCGACAAACGCTTCCCACTCGACCACCCCCGAAAGCCGCATCGGTCGCCGTACGTGCGCCCTCCCCGTGCCTTCAGGTGCAAGCATTATCCGCCAGCCTGGAAGCTCAAGGATCGGAAACGTGCGTTTTCCTACAGGCCACTGATTTTATTGAGCTTAATTTCCAAGACAGCGGGGATAGAAGCTCCACCGATGGACACCCCGTTCACCGCATGGTCGAACAGGGCCAGTAGCTTTGGGGGAACTTCAGACATGACCGACACGACCACGGGTTCGCGCCGCTTCGAGATGGGCCGGGTGATTTCCGGGACCTTCGAGGTCATCGGCCGCAACTTCGTTCCTTTCACCCTGCTGGCCCTGCTGCTGGGCGGCCTGCCCAACCTGCTGGTGGGCCTGGTCCAGATGCGCTTCCTCGCCGGACAGACGACGTTCGAGCCCCGGGTGGTCGGCGGATCGGTCGTGGGCGGCCTGATCATGCTGGTCGCCGCCTTCGTCCTGCAGGCCGCGATCGTCCACGCCACGGTGACCGACCTGAACGGCCGGCGCGTCGCGCTCGGCGACAGCCTGAAGGTCGGCCTTCGCAACTGCCTGCCGCTGATCGGCCTGGCCATCCTGATGGCCCTGGGATTCGCGGTCGGTTTCGTGCTGCTGATCGTCCCGGGCTTCATCCTGATGGTCATGTGGTCGGTGGCGGTTCCGTCCAAGGTGGTCGAGAAGATCGGCGTCTTCGACGCGCTGCGGCGCAGCGGCGACCTGACCCGCGGCCGCCGCTGGCCGATCTTCGGCCTGTTCGTGCTCTATGCGATCGCCAACTGGATGCTCAGCGCGCTGGTCGTGGTCGCCGCCGGGCCGTTCACGCCTCTGGCGGCCCCAACGACGGACACGACCAGCGTCCTCGTCAGCACAAACTCGCTCATCCACGTGGTCGCCTCGGCCGTCATCGCCACGGTGGGCGCGCTGGTCAGCACCGCCGGCGGCGCGGTGCTCTATTCCGAGCTGCGCGGCTCGCGCGAAGGCGTCGGTCCGGAAGCCCTGGCCTCGGTGTTCGACTGATCATGGCCATCGACGCAACCCAACCCCGCTTCAATACCGGCCGCGCCGTCAAGCGCGCCACGGAACTCCTGAAGCGCGATCCCCTGAAGCTTCTCCTGTGGTCCGTCGTCTTCGCCGGCTTGCCCGACGCCGCGATGACCTATGTCAGCAACCACGCCTTCCGCGCCGATAACGCCTTCGCCTCGCCGACCGCATGGCTTCTGCTGGCCGCGACCGCATTGGCGTCGATGCTCGGCCTGGTCGCCCTCCAGGCGGTGATCGCGCGCCGCATCGCGGGCGATCATGGCGGTTCGCGCGCCTATTCCGGCGAGGCGGCCTTCGGCGGCCCGAGCGACTATCTCGCCCTGGCGACGCTGGGCGTCGTCACCAGCCTGGGGATCCTCGCCGGCTTCATCCTGCTGGTCATTCCGGGGATCATCCTGTCCCTCGCCTGGATCGTGGTGACGCCCGTCATGGTGATCGAGCGCCTGGGCGTGATGGACTCGATCCGCCGCAGCAACAGCCTGACCGGAAACGCCAAGGGCCCGATCTTCAGCCTGTGGGTCGCGACCGGCGTCATCGGAGGGGGCGCCTCCTGGCTTCTCGGCCTGATAACCAAGGCCCTGGACATCAGCGTGGTCACCCAGGTCTCCGGCCCCGCGCTGCAGGTCGTGGTCGGCCTGATCAACTCGGTCCTGGCCGTCGCGATCTATCAGGAGCTGCGCTGGAGCAAGGAAGGCGGCCCGTCGGAGCGCCTCGCCGAGGTCTTCGCCTAGCGTCCCGGCCCGGCCGCCCGCGAGGGCGGTCAGCCCTGGGCCGCGCCGCCCTCGCCCGGCGTCTTGAAGAAGCTGTTGGCCTTCTCGATCAGCCATTTTAGCGCGTTCTCGGAGGCCAGGCCGGCGAACAGGCCGAGGGAAGCCAGCGCGGGCGGCGACAGCTGGTTGATCGCCTGGGTGGCCTCCGCCGCCTGGGGCTGGATCAGGAAACTGGCGCCCGCCGAGATGACGAAGAAGACCGTGAAGCCGGCCAGCGCCCCCAGCAGCGGCCTGACGGCGAACGCCATCCAGGTCCGGTCGTACGCCGGCTGCCCCTTGGGCGCCGCCAGGACGCCCAGCTCGACGTACAGCGAATAGACCGCCGCCCCGATCGCCCCCATCAATCCGGTGAAGCTGGCGACGATCACGCCCGACGGCAGGAAGAAGGCGAACTCGAACAGCGGGATGGCGCGCTGCTTGTTGTAGCTGAGGGCGACGGCCTTCTGGTCCTCGGTCGCCACGTCGTCCGGGGCCGGATCCTCGACAGCCGCGTCGCCGCCGTCGGCGCTCGCGCCGCCGAGGGTCGGGGCCGGCTGGTCCGCGAGCTTGGCGGCCTGGGTCCCGTGATACTCGGCCTTGGCGGCGGCGAGCGCGACTTCCGCGTGGCCGTTCCTGTCCTGCAGGTCGTTGGTGGTGAACAGAGCGCTGCGATAGACCTCGTAAAGCTCCTGGGCCAGCTGGACCCGCCTGGGGAGTTCAGCCCCCTCCGGCCAGTCGCGCTCCTCATTCTCGGTGACGATGTCGTCCAGGCATTTCTCGATCGTGTCGCAGGTCGGCTGGGTGTTGTGGAGCGTGATCCACACCGAATTGATCGCCGCGGTGCTCTTCTGCTTGGCGGCGTCGACCTTCTCCTGGGATGCCCTGATCTTCTCGTCGAGCAGGGTCAGTTCGGCGCTGGCCCGGGCGATCTCGGTCTCCAGGGCGTTCAGGCGATCGGCCAGCCGACTGATCGTGAAAGGCGCCAAGCGCGAGCTCTCGCCGACCGCCACCCGCGCCGCCGACTGGGTCTCGATGACGGTGTAGAAGAAGGCGAAGATCGCTGGAACGCAGATGAACCAGACGAAGCCCAGCAACACCCGGTTGGCGATCTGAACCCAACGGAAATCCATGCCGCCCGCCCCTGACGTCGGCGCCCGATGAGGCGCTACGTCAGATTGTGTCATAAAATTCCTCTACCGCAACGTTCGCGTTGCGATCCTGTGTCGGCGCCCGTTAGCTCTTGTCGTGCTTGTCCTTGCGGCGCTTGCCCAGCAGCAGGCGCGACTCCAGGCGGCCGCGCAGGGCGGCGTAGTAGGCCGCCAGGAAGTCGCCGTCCGACTCGTGGGGCGCGGCCTGCCAGCCGATCTTCAGGCGGATGCGGGCGGCGACCAGGGCGATGGTCTTGATCTCGTAGCGGCGCAGCACGTCTTCCAGCACATGCAGCTCCTTGACCCCGTAGGCGTCGAGCTGGGCCATGGTGAACTTGAAGCGTCCGACCGACGGCCGCGAGGTCTGCACCAAGTCGGGCGCCAGCTTGCGGGCCGGCGCCTTGACCACCCAGGTCCCGGCCACCAGGTCGCCCACCCGCAGGCGGTCGCGGTTGAACAGCGGGAACAGCACGAAGACGCCGCACCACACCAGGCCCGCCAGGCTGATCCACGCCCCCACCTGGTCGCCGTTGGAGACCAGGAAGCTGAGCGGCAGGTACAGCTCGATCTCGCGCATGGCGTTGCGGGCGAAGATGGCGTCGGCGGTCAGGCGGCCGCCGTTGCGCGCCGCCACCCGCAGGCCCATGGCCCGCTTGCCCGGCGTGGCCGCTCCGGGGGTCAGCTCGAACAGCACGAAATAGAGGTTCCGCAGCACGAAGAACACCAGCAGCCCCGCCGTGCCGATCAGCTCCCAGCCCTTGCCCTTCGACCCGATCATGGCCAGCAGGGCCAACAGCGAGAAGGCGATCAGCACGCCCAGCATGATCGCCAGGTCGATCATCAGGGCGGAAGCCCGCTCGCCCGCGTCGCCCAGGCGCAGCTTCAGGTCGACGCCCTCCGGCGTGACCAGCGACCGGGCGCGGGCGTCGTCGTGAAGCGCCGGGTTCGCGATCGTCGCCGCCGCGGCCTTGGCCTTCTTCTTTCGGCCCAGCGCCATCACGCGGCGCTCCGGCGGCGAGGCAGGTACAGATAGGCCGGCCAGGCGACCAGGGTGGTCAGTCCGATGCCGTAGCGCACCAGGTCGTTCTGGATCACCTGCCGCCCGACGCCTTCCAGGATGCCCGCGCAGAACAGCATGACCACGACCCCGGCCATCAGGGTGGCCGACTGCCGGCCCGCCTGGGCCATGGCGGCCGGACGGCTGAGGTCGCCGGGGAAGGCCAGGGTCCAGCCGATCCGCAGGCCCGCGGCGCCGGCCAGGATCACGGCCGAAAGCTCGGTGACCCCGTGGATCGCCAGCCAGCCGCCGGCCTCGAAACCCAGGCCGCGCATGGCGAACGCCGCCAGGAAGGCCCCCAGCATCGCGCCGTTGTAGCCCATCAGCAGGGCCGTCGGCAGGCAGAAGGCGAAGCCCAGCGCGAAGGCGAAGAGCGCCACGCCGGAATTGTGGGTGAACAGGAAGGCGGCGAACACCGACAGGCCCTTGTGCCCGCCCGTGTCGTAGAGGGTCGCCCGCATCGACTCGACAGACGCCGTCGGGCCGCGCCCATTGGCCAGGCTGTCCGGCACGAAGGCGCTGAACCAGTCGGGGTCGTGCAGGGTCAGGAAATAGGCGGCCAGCACGCCGATCAGGGTCAGCAGGAAGCTGACCAGGGTCTCGCGCCACAGCGCCTTGGCCGCCTCGGGCCAGGCCCGGGCGAAGAAGCCGCCCACCCGCTCGACCAGGTTCGACCGCGTGCCGTAGACCAGGAAATAGGCCCGGGTGCTGAGGCTCTCCAGATAGTCGACCAGCCCCTGGTCCAGCGAGGTGGCGCGCGCCACCGACAGCGACGACAGCGCCTGGCGGTAGAGCACCGGCATGGCCAGCAGCTCCTCGTCGCTCAGCGCCTTGGCCGAGCCCTTGCCGACCTTGGTCAGCAGCCTCTCCAGACGCCGCCAGTCGTCCTCGCGCTCGGCGCGGAACCGGTAGCTCTTCAGCTGAAGTTCGGCCATCAGAGCAGGTCCCGTCGCTTGAGGTCCAGATAGCTCGCCAGCAGGGCCGGCCCGACCTGGTCGGCCGGCGCCTCGACGATCTCCACGCCCATGCGGCGCAGGCGGGTCACCACCACGTCGCGTTCGCGCAGCAGCGAAGCGGCGACCACGGCGCGCGAGACGTCGTCGGCGGTCTGCGGCGCCTTGCGCTCGATCGCCTCCAGCTCCTCGTCGCGCATCATCACGAACAGCACCAGGTGCTGGCGCAGCAGGCGGCCGACGTTCTCGAGCATCAGCTCGGCGCTGGTGGAGTCGGCGATGTCGGTGAACACCACGATCAGCGAGCGCCGCGACAGCTGGCCCGACAGCTGGGTCAGGCCCAGGGTGTAGTTGGTCTCTTCGGTCGAGTAGTCGATCTTCGAGGCCAGGCGCTGCAGCGCGCCGAAGGCGTTGGGACCGGACGTGACGCCGCTCGACACGTTGGGCCGGGCGTCGAAGCCGAACAGCCCGACCTTGTCGCCCATCTTCAGGCCCACATAGGCCAGCAGCAGGGTGGCGTTCAGCGCGTGGTCCAGGCGCGGCCGGCCCAGCAGCGACTGGCTCATCAGCCGGCCGGTGTCGATGGCCGCCACGATGTGGTGGTTGCGCTCGACGTGGAATTCCTTGGCCAGCAGCGCGCCGTGGCGGGCCGACTGCTTCCAGTCGATGGCCCGGCGGTTCATGCCGGGGCGGAAGTCGGTCAGGGCGTGGAAGTCGCTGCCGCCGCCCAGGTCCAGCTGCAGGCGATGGCCCACCGACGGGTCGCGGGAGAACAGCCGCAGGGCCTCTTCCTTGACGGCGGCGATGTCCAGGGTGACCGGGATCACCTGCTCCAGCGTGTCGTCGCGCTGCTTCCAGGTCAGGCCCAGCGGGCCACGCCAACGGGCCGAGATGCGGTGCACCCTGCCCTCCCCGCGCCGGACGGCGGTCAGGGTCAGCGGCAGGCCGGCCTGGCGCTCATGAGTGCGGGCCCGGCCATGGGCGGGCTCGGCGGTCAGGCGGTCGTCCAGGTCGACGGCGAACTCCACGCTCCACGGCGCGACGCCGCGCGGGAACGAGGCCCGCAGCAGGGCCGGCTTGGTCGCGCCGCTGGACATCGAGCCGGGCGCCGTCAGGCTGAGCTGCATCTTGCGCCGGCCGGGCGCCAGCAGGGCGTCGATGAACAGCAGGGCCGCGACCAGCGCGATCCAGGCGGGTCCCACCAGCCACAGGCGCGCGGAGACGAGCGCCGCCGCCAGGGCCAGGACCGCGCCCAGGACCATCAGGAAGATCGCTCGCGCCGTGGGATAGATCCGCACGCTCGGCCCCTAGCCCGCCCAGTTCGTCACAAGGTTCATCGCGGGGCCTCGACCTGGTCGACCAGGCCGCGCACCACGTCGTCGACCTTGCGGCCCTCGATCTCGGCGGCGGGCGACAGGATCACCCGGTGGCGCAGGGCCGGCAGGGCCAGGGCCTTGACGTCGTCGGGGATCACGTAGTCGCGTCCCTCGAGCGCCGCGCGGGCCCGGCCGGCGACGGCCAGCATGGCCGCGCAGCGCGGCGAGGCCCCGCCCGACAGCTCACCGGTCTCGCGGGTGGCCCGCACCACGCCGACGATGTAGCGGACGATGTCGTCGGTCAGCCGCACGGTCGCCACGGCCGCAACGGCCTCGGCGATGGTCTTGGCGTCTGCGGCCGGCTCGACGCCGAACCCTTCGGGCGAAGGCTGGCCGGTGCGGCCGCCATGGCTGGCGACGATCGCGGTCTCTTCGGCCAGGCTGGGATAGGCCAGCACGTGCTTGAACAGGAAGCGGTCAAGCTGGGCCTCGGGCAGCGGATAGGTGCCCTGCTGCTCCAGCGGGTTCTGGGTGGCCACCACCATGAAGCGGTCGCTGAGCGGATGGCGCTCGCCGTCCAGGGTGACGTTGCGCTCCTGCATGGCTTCCAGCAGCGCCGCCTGGGTCTTGGGCGGGGTGCGGTTGATCTCGTCGGCCAGCAGCAACTCGCAGAAGATCGGCCCCTTCACCAGGGTGAAGGCGCTGGTCTGGAAGTTGAACAGGTTGGCGCCTAGGATGTCGCCGGGCATCAGGTCCGGCGTGAACTGGATGCGGCCGAACTCCAGGTTCACCGCCGTGGCGAAGCACTGGGCCAGGAAGGTCTTGGCCGTGCCGGGCGGACCTTCCAGCAGCACGTGGCCGCCGGCGAACAGGGCCGTCAGCATCAGGTCGATGGTGTCGTTCTGGCCGATCACGGCCTTGGCGGTCTGCGCACGGATTCTGCCGGCGAGCGCCTGCACCTCAGCGACGTTCACGGGTCATCTCCAGTCTCCACTGATGCCATTTTGCGGCGACCTTCATCAGGTCGCCCAACGAACGGACCGTTCGGGTTTCTTCATCCAGGCTCGAGGCGCTGTCGGCCGCGCCGAAGCGCTCGCCCTGGCGGTCCAGGAAATCGGTCAGGGCCTGGCCCTCCAGACGCGAGCCTCCGGCCCGTAGGCCCCCCAGGGCCTTGGTCGCGGCGGCGCGCTGCAGCTCGGCGTAGCGCGGGGCCAGGGCCGGCTCGCGCCTGGCCATGCGGATCAGGCCGGCGGAATTGTCGATCAGGGCGTCCTTGCCCAGGGCCAGGGCCCGCTCGCCGCGCCGCACCGCCCGGAACCGCGCGGCGGCGTGCAGGCCCATCAGCAGGGCGGCGGCCACCAGGCACAGGGTGGCCCCGACGAACGGCGCCTCGAAGGCCAGTTTCAGCACGTTGCGTGAGCGGGCGAAGCCGTTGAGGGTGACGTCGAAGGCGATGGCGCTGGTGTCGGTGTCGCGTCCGATCGCGTCGTCGCGCAGCAACCGCACGACGCCAACCCCGGCCTTGGCCGTGCGGATATCCTTCAGCCCCATGGTGTTCAGGAGGTCCGGCTCGGCCAGGAAATAGGTCTCGGTCGGCATGCGGCGGGCCAGGACCATCCGGCCCTTGCCGTCGGTCAGCACCGGCGTCAGGCCGGGACCGGACAGGGTCTGCAGGTTCTTGATGGGCCCGGTCTCGAACACCAGCCCTTCGGCCACGCTGCCCGGCGCGCCGAACAGCCGCTGCGGCGCGGCGCCCTTGTCGATCGTGGTCGAGGCCTTGGCGATGCCGACGGCCTTGAGCAGGCCGGCCAGGTCCACGGGGCGGACGGGCTTCAGGCCGCCGACCCAGCCCGGATGGCGCGGATCCAGTCCGCCCGTCCACTTGGGCAGCACCACCAGGGTGCTCGACGACAGCTTGGCCGCCTTGACGTAGGCGTCCCGCGAGACGTTCGATTCCGGCGCGAAGATGATCAGGGCCGGCTCGTCGCCGCTCAGGTCCCGACGGCTGACGATCACCGGCTCGTTCAACCCGCGCAGCAGGCGCACCATGCCGCCATAGCCGATCGCCGACTTCGACAGCGCATGGGCCCGGCCGTTGTCGCCCGACTGCAGGTCCGGTGCGTAGGTCGAGAGCACGACGAAGGCCGAGAAGGCGAACACCCCGGCCACGATCATGCCCAGCACGACCTTGGGCGAGAACAGGCGGCCGTCGCCGTCGCGCAGCGGCTGCGTCGCCGTCGTGGTCTCCACCGCGCTCATCGCCACGCCTCGGCGAAGGCGAAGCCCTCATAGGCCTTGCGGCAGGCGGCGAATTCCTCGGCGCCGACGGACCGGCCGCCGAAGAAGCTGCGCTCCACCACCCGGGCGATCTCGCTGAAGGTGCGGCGCAGCCGCTCGGGCACGCCGTCCAACTGGGCGATGTCGCGGCTGGTCAGGGCGGGCTTGATCAGGTCCGGGCGCTTGCCCTCGATGTCCTCGATGCTGCGGAACAGGATCAGGTGCACGGCCTCGGCGAAGCGGCCGGCCGCGGCCAGCCGGTCGGCGTCCTCCAGCAGGGTGCGGGCCTTGGCGGCGCTGGGCCGCCAGACCTCGTCGTCCAGGACGGGACCCCTGTTCGGCTTCAGCGAAGGCCAGCGGGTGGTGATCAGTTCGCGCAGCAGGAAATACAGGATCAGCGCCGCGCCCAGGATCAGGCAGCCCCAGAACACGTAGGCCAGAAAGGGCGCGATGTCGGCCAGGACCTTGCCGATCGCCAGCAGCCAGTCTGGGACGTTCGGCGGCTTGGGCGCGGCGGTCGGTTCGAACTGCAGGTCCTTGCCGCGCAACAGGGCGCCATGGGCGCGCGCGAAAGCGTCCGACGCGCCGTCGAAACCCGGCGACGCCGCGTTGCGATCCACACCAGCCCCCGCCCTCAAACGCCTACTCCCGACTGCCCCGTCGATACTGCTAGACGATTCAACTTTCGGTGTCGCCTTCAACCGAACGCCGACGATCATCTCGCGTCGATTTGCGAAAATCGATTCGTCCGGAAAAGACGCCGCGCACGCGCCGTTGAGGGCCGCCCAACGCGCCGCGCCGCGCTCGACCGGCGACTTCCCCATCACTGGAGAGCGCCGCCGAAGCGGTGATTTTAGTCAATCATTTCAACGGGAGGATTGGTGGGCCGGCTGGGATTCGAACCCAGGACCATTCGATTAAAAGTCGAATGCTCTACCACTGAGCTACCGGCCCGCATCGACACGGCGGGAGGCCGGTGGAAGCGGCGCGGACCATAGTCGGGGGGCGCTCGCGTCGCAAGCGCGCTTTCGCACCGAGAGGGAGATGACGAACGCGCCTTTCGCGCGTTAGGCTGACGCTATGCGCAGTCTGCTGCTTCTCGCCGTCGCCGTTCCCCTGTTGGCCGCCTGCGCGTCCAAGTCGGAGCCCCCGCCGCAGAAGATCCAGTCCACCTCCGACGCCAACAAGGACGGCATCGCCGGCGCGGCCCAGGCCCCGTTGCGTGACATGAACCTGGTGCGCACCAAGATCCCCCCGGTCCTGCTGGAGGCCATGGCCGATCCCTATGCCCGGCCGCCCGGCAAGAAGATCACCTGCGAGACCCTGATCATGCTGGTCGCGCCGCTGGACCTGGCCCTGGGCGAGGATGTCGACCGCCGCCCGCCGGAGGACAACGAGGACTTGCTGGACCGCAGCAAACGCATGGCCGGCTCGGCCGCCTTCGGCGCCATGGCCAGCGCCGCCCAGGACCTGATCCCGATGCGCGGCTGGGTCCGCAAGCTCAGCGGCGCCGAAAAGCACGACAAGCTGGTGCAGCACGCCGTGGCCTCGGGCGCGATCCGCCGCGCCTATCTGAAGGGCCTGGGCGAGGCGCGCGGCTGCAATCCGCCGGCCACGCCCCAGCACCTGGCCAAGCCGGCCGCGCCGGTGGTCGAGAAGCGCTTCCCGTGGATGAAGGATGAACCGGTGGCGGAGACCCCGGTGGTCGAGACATCGGAAGCCGGCGCCGCGCCAGTGGACACGCCGTCCGCCGAGCCCGCTCCGCCTCCGACCAAGAAGAAGAAGCCGATCTACAAGTTCTGGTAACGGCTCCTATCCAAAGCGGAAGGCGGGCGCGTGTCGCCCGCCCCGGCCTTGGCTAGGTCTTCGGGGACACGCCCTCGCGCCTCAGAGCCGCCTGCACGGCGGGACGCGCTTCGATGCGCGCGACGTAGTCTTCAAACTCCTCGCCCAAGGCGAAGTCCAGCTGGAGCGCTCCGCGCGCCATGACGAACAGATAGGCGTCCGCCACGCTGAACGTTTCTCCAAACAGGTAGCCGCGCCCAAGACCCGGCGCGACGAAGGCGAACCAGCGGACGATGTCTTCGGCGATCGGCGTCCGCGCGTCTTCGGAAAGCGAAAAATAGATCGGAAACCGCTTGTGAATCTCGCTGGCGATGAAGCTCAGCATCTCCAGCAGCCGGTAGCGGCCGAGATCGCCCGCTGGGGCGAGATGCGGAGCCCGGTCCGCGACCCAGGCCAGGATCGCCGCATTCTCGGTCAGCACCTGGCCGTCATCGAACATCAGGGCGAGCACCTGTCCCTTCGGATTGACGTCGAGATAGGCGCCCCCGTCGCTTAATCGTTTCGTCTCCAGGTCCACCTCGGCGATCTCGACCTGAAGCCCGGCCTCCAGCAGCGAGATGTGGTCGGCGAGGCTGCTGAATTCGGGCGCGAAGAACAGTTTCATCGGATCAATCTCCAGTCTGGCGGCGGGGCCAAGCGAGCCTTCGACCTCTGCCCGCCGTTGCACGGCGCTTCCACGCCGCGTTCCTTCGTCACGCCGCCCTATTGCTGGGCGTCCTCGATCCGCGCCCCGCCTGGGCCAGCGCCATCACGAGCGCGGGCGCGATGCAGCCGGCGGAGGCGAGCGCGCAGCCGGCGAAGCCGAAGCGTGCGAACAGCGGCTGATAGAACAGCGCTCCCGCCGAGACGGCCAGATAGGTGACGGTGCTGTAGAGACCCAGGATCGCGCCGGTTTGAGCCGGGTCGAGCGCCGTCAGCCGTCCGACGATCAGGTTCAGGCCGATGTGGTTGGCCAGGCCCCAGACGAGGCAGAGGGCGATGAGAACCGCCGCGTGGGCCGAAGCGATCGCCAGGGCCGCGTAGACGAGGCCGAGGCCCAGAAACGCGACCGGGGCGGCGACGGCGCCATGGCGATCCAGCAGGCGGTCCAGGAAGGCGGCAGCCCCGAATCCGAGGCCATAGGCGGCGGGCGCCAGACCGGCCAGGGCCGTCGACAGCCGCAGGGCTCCCGTGAAATGCGGGCCGAGATAGGCGTAGAGGCCGTAGAAGGCCGTCATGTAGGCGGCGACCGTCAGCAGGGCCGGACCAACGCCGCGAACGCGGAGCGCGGTCAGGGGGGAGCTGGCGCGCGCCGAGGAGACCGGCAGGGCGAAGCCCCGGTGACGATGGACCCCGACGGCCAGCCCTCCCGCCGCGACGGCCAGCCCCACGAACACCAGGCGCCAATGGGCGAAATCGGCGACGAGCGCCGAGACGCTGACGCCCGCCACCAGGCTTATGGTCCATCCCGTAAGCACCATGCCGAGGGTCTGGCTCTCGCGCCCCTTCTCGGCGACCTGAGCCGACAGCGCGTAGATCGCCGGCAGGGCGCAGCCCGCGGCCAGGCCGGCGAGCACCTGGCCCAGGCTCAGCACCAGGAGGTTGGGCGCGCAGGCGGACAGGACGAGACCCGCCGCCAGGACGAGCAGCGCGCGCAGGAGCGCTGCCTGCCGCCCGATCCTGTCGATCACCGGAGCCAGGACCAGGGCGCTGGCCGCCGTCGCGAGTCCGTAGGCGGCGGCCGCCTTCATCACGCCAGCCGCGTCCACGCCGGAGAAGGAAGCGGCGACGGCGCTGGCGATCGGGCTCAGGGTCAGCGAGTTCGCACCGATCACCGCGATCGAGCCGGCGAGCAGGAGTATCTTGCGGGTGAACATTTCGCTGCCCTAATGCTATTAGGAGAACAACAGAAACGTCCGAATGGCATTCAGGAAAGCACGAACATGTCGAATGCGGAAAAAACAGATGTCGTTCGGCAGCCGCACGCCGTGGGGCGCGTGCTCGATGGGTTCGACCGAAAAATATTAAGCGCGCTGGCCGCGGACTCGGACGTCAGCTACGCCGAGCTCGGCCAGAGGGTGGGCCTGTCGGCGCCCGCGGTGCATGACCGGGTGAAGAAGCTGCGCGCGTCCGGGTGCCTGCGCCGCACGGTGGCCCTGCTCGACGGGCCGGCGATCGGCAAGCCGCTGCTCGCCTTCGTCCATGTCGACACCGCCGGCTGGGGCGGGACCCAGGACTTCGTGGCGATCGGCGACCTGCCGGAGGTGGAGGAGATCCACTCGGTGGCCGGCGACACCTGCATGCTGCTCAAGGTGCGCTGCGCCTCGAGTCGGGCGCTGGAGGGCCTGCTTGCACGGCTTTACGCGACGCCCGGGGTAAGGAGCACTCGCAGCTACATAGTCCTGTCGACCTACCTCGAACGTCCCGCTCAAGGCGGTGTCAGCGAGATCCTGGACGCGAGCTGACGTCCCTAACCGCCCTGCTGGCGCGCCGCGAAGTCTTTGCGGAATTGCTCGAACCGGCCTTCGGCGATCGCCGCCCGCATGGCGGCCGTCAGGGCCTGGAAGAAGGCGATGTTGTGCCAGGACAGCAGCACCTGGCCCAGGATCTCCTCGGCCTTGAACAGGTGGCGCAGATAGGCCTTGGAATAGTCGCGGCTGGCCGAGCAGGTGCTGGTCGGATCCAGCGGCTCCTCGTCGTCGGCGTAGCGGGCGTTCTTGATGTTGATCGCCCCGTTCCAGGTCCAGGCCTGGCCGTGGCGGCCCGAGCGGGTGGGCAGCACGCAGTCGAACATGTCGACGCCGCGATAGACCGCCTCCACCAGGTCGATCGGCTTGCCCACGCCCATCAGGTAGCGCGGACGGTCGGCCGGCAGCATGGCGGGCGCGTAGTCCAGCACCTCGCACATCGCCTCGTGGCCCTCCCCGACCGCTAGGCCGCCCAGGGCGTAACCGTCGAAGCCGATCTCCTGCAGGCGTTCGGACGACTCCTGGCGCAGGTTCTTGAACGTCGAGCCCTGCTGGATGCCGAACAGGGCCTGGGTGTCGCGGGTCCCGAAGGCGTCCTTGGAGCGCTTGCCCCAGCGGGCCGACAGCTCCATGCCCTGGCGGGCCCTCGCCTCTTCCGCCGGCCAAGCGACGCATTCGTCCAGCTGCATGACGATGTCGCTGCCCAGCAGGTCGGCCTGGATCTCCATCGACCGCTCGGGGCTGAGCACGTGCTTGGAGCCGTCGATGTGGCTGGAGAAGGTGACGGCCTCCTCGGTGACCTTGCTGATCCCCGACAGGCTCATCACCTGGAAGCCGCCGCTGTCGGTCAGGATCGGCTTGTCCCAGCGCATGAACTTGTGCAGCCCGCCCAGGCGCTTCACCCGCTCGGCCGTCGGCCGCAGCATCAGATGGTAGGTGTTGCCCAGGATGATGTCGGCGCCGGTGTCCTTGACCTGGTCCACGGTCATGGCCTTGACCGTGGCGGCGGTGCCCACCGGCATGAAGGCGGGCGTGCGGATGTCGCCGCGCGGGGTCTTCAGCACCCCGGTGCGGGCCGCGCCGTCGGTGGCCGAGATCTCGAAGGGAAAGGCGACCATCAGGCGTGCTCTGAATCGGCGCGGAACAGCAGCGATCCGTCGCCATAGGAATAGAAGCGATAGCCCATGGCGATCGCGTGCTCGTAGGCCGCCTTCATCGTCGCCTGGCCGGCGAAGGCGCTGACCAGCATGAACAGGGTCGACTTGGGCAGGTGGAAGTTGGTCATCAGCACGTCAGCGGCGCGGAAGCGGTAGCCGGGCGTGATGAAGATAGCCGTCGCATCGGCGAACGGCTTGATCACCCCATCCTCGCCGGTGGCGCTTTCCAGCAGGCGCAGGCTGGTCGTGCCGACGCAGACGATGCGGCCGCCGTCGGCGCGCGCGGCGTTCAGGGCGTCGGCGACGTTGGCCGGAACCTCGCCGAACTCGGCGTGCATCTTGTGTTCGGAGACCACGTCGGTCTTGACCGGCAGGAAGGTGCCGGCGCCGACGTGCAGGGTGACGAAGTGCAGGCTGACGCCCCGGGCCTTCAGTCGCTCCAGCAGCTCGGGCGTGAAGTGCAGGCCGGCGGTCGGGGCGGCCACCGAGCCGTCCTCGCGGGCGTAGACGGTCTGGTAGTCGGCGCGGTCGCGGTCGTCCTCGGCGCGCTTGGCGGCGATGTAGGGCGGCAGCGGCATCTCGCCGTGGGCGGCGACGGCCAGGTCCAGGTCGACGCCGGCGAAGTCGAAGGCCAGCTCGATCTCGCCGCCCTCGTGCTTGGCGATCACGGTGGCGTCCAGCATGCCCGCCTGGCAGGCGCGGTCGGCGTCATGGCCGAAGGCGATGCGGTCGCCTTCCTTCAGGCGCTTGCCGGGCCGCATGAAGGCGACCCAGCGGTCGGGGGCGATCCGGCGATGCAGGGTGGCCTCGACCGCCACCGGCGATCCGTCGCCGCCGCCGGTCTCGCGCCCGGCGCGCAGGCCCATCAGTCGGGCGGGGATCACGCGGGTGTCGTTGAAGACCAGGGCGTCGCCAGGCCGCAGGAAATCCGGCAGCTCGCGAACGATCCGGTCTTCCAGGCCTTCGCCCGGCCCCGCTTGAGGCTTGACGACCAGCAGGCGCGCGGAATCCCGCGGCTCGGCCGGCCGCAGGGCGATCGCCTCGTCGGGCAGGTGGAAATCGAAGTCGGACAGGCGCATGGGGCGGCTTCAAGGCCACGACGGGGCGTCGAGGTCAAGCGTCCAGGCGCCGCGCCTCCGGTCAAGCCTCGATGGACAAACCCCGCCTTCCACCGCCATCCTACGTCCTCGACGTCTCACGGGGGGAACCATGACCGTCACGACCCAGCGCTTGTCCGCGCTCTGCGCCTGTCTCTTGCTGACCGCCTGCCAACCGGCGACCGAGACCAAGAAGGCCGAGACGGCCCCCGCGCCGTCCACCGCCCCGGCCGCGACGCCGCCGGCGCCGGTGACCTTTTCGCACGACCCGGCGCTGGACAGCCTGGGCTTCTATTTCACCGACACGGACGTTCAGTCGGGCAGCCTCAAGCTGGAATCGCTGAGCATCGGCCAGGCCAGCGACTTTGCCGATTGGGAGGCCGGCAAGCGGCCCGCGACCTACGCGCCGATCTTCATGACGTTCGACGACGTCACCAGCCCTACGGCCGAGAACGAGCTGGGCCAGACCTATCACACGGTCTCGGTGCGGGTGATGCCGACCGCCTATCGGGTGGACGACCGGGAGGTCAGCTTCCACGGCGTCGATCCCCGTCTGGGCCAGGTGACCTTCACCGGCGCGTTCGACGTGGAGGCCCTGAAAGCCGCCAAGGCCGCGGGCCCAGGCCAGACGCAGCGCGTGCTCAAGGGCGGCCTGCAGGTCGGCGACCAGCAATTCCGCAATATCAGCTTCATGTACTTCGGCGGCGAGTAAGCCTGGCGCGGACGCCATGCGACCGTGCTAAGGCCAGACCCGATGAGTCTGATCCTGAACCTCGCCAGCCTGTTCCTGCGCGGCACCGCCCTGATGTTCGGTCTGGTCGGCGCGGTCGCCGGCCTGGCCTGTTGGGGCGGCCTGTTCAGCGACCGGCTCGACGCCCTGGCCCATCTGGCGCCGATCTGGCTGGCGTGCGGCTTCATAAGCCTGGTCCTGACCGCGATCTTCGCCCGGGATCTCGAGCGGCGCGCGATCATGGGCCTGGCCCTGACGGCGATCTGCGCGCTCGGCGTCCTGATGGCGCCCGAACTGCTGGCCGCCGTTAGCGCCAAGACCCGGCCGCCGACGACCTCGACCGTCAAGCTGGTGCAGTTCAATGTCTGGGGCCAGAACAGCGACCCGGTAGAAACCCGGGACTGGATCCTCGCCCAGAAGGCCGACATCGTCGTCCTGGAGGAAGGCGGCGGTTCGACCTGGCCGATCGTCAAGCAACTGCGCAAGACCTATCCGAACTACGTGACCTGCGACGGCCGGCAGGTCTGCGACACCTGGATCTTCAGCCGCTGGCCGTTGGCCGACCGGCGCGGCTTCTACCAGGACCACCACCCGCTGGCCGGCGCCTGGGCGACGATCCGCCATCCGGACGGCGCCTTCACCGTGGCCGGCGCCCACTATGTCTGGCCGATCCCCGCCGGGCGGCAGCAGGGCCAGAGCCGGATGCTGGTCGATCTGCTCAAGCGGTTTCCCCGCGACAGCCTGATCGTGACGGGCGACTTCAACTCCACGCCCTGGTCCTGGACCCTGCGCCGCCAGGACAAGGCCCTGGGCCTGGAGCGGCGCACCCGCGCCCTGGCCAGCTGGCCCACCGGCGAGTTCTCGCGCGTCGCCAGCGCCCCCTTCCCGATCCTGCCGATCGACCACGTCTATGCCGGCAAGGCCTGGAAGACCGTCAAGGTCGAGCGCGGCCCCAGCCTGGGTTCGGATCACCGAGCGATCGTGGTGACGCTGGCGCGCTAGACGCCGCGAAGCTAGGGCGCCACGAAAAAGGGCCCCGGTTTCCCGAGGCCCTGGTTCATTCAACGTTCGACGCGACGACTATTCGTCCGAAGCGATCTTGGCGCTGATGATCTTGCCCGGGGCGCGCGGCGGCTCGCCGGTCGGCAGGGCGTCGACGTTTTCCATGCCTTCGACCACCTGGCCCCAGACGGTGTACTGGTTGTCCAGGAAGGTGGCGTCGTCGAACACGATGAAGAACTGGCTGTTGGCCGAGTTCGGATCGGGGGTGCGGGCCATCGAGCAGACGCCGCGCACGTGCGGCTCCTTGGAGAACTCGGCCTTGATGTCCGGCTTGGCCGAACCGCCGCGGCCGGTGCCGGTCGGGTCGCCGCCCTGGGCCATGAAGCCCGGGATCACGCGGTGGAAGACCACGCCGTCATAGAAGCCCTCGCGGACCAGTTCCTTGATCCGCTCGACGTGGCCGGGGGCCAGGTCGGGACGCATCTTGATCGTGACGGGCCCGGACTCGAGCGTCAGCAGCAGGGTGTTTTCGAGGTCGGCCGACATGGTCATCCCTTGAGGCTTGAAGAGGGGGAGGCTTGAAGAGGGGGAGGCTTGAAGAGGGGGAGGCTTGAAGAGGGGGAGGCGTGAACAGGGGGAGGTGGAAGTGAGTCGGAGAGGCTTCTAGCCCGCTTTCCATAAGGGGGAAACCGCTCGGTTGGATCCCGAGGGCGGATCAATTGTCACAGCCCAGCTTGTGATCTACCGGACGTCCACGGCCAGATCGACGTCGCAGACCGAGAAGTCGGCCCCACGCTCGGCGCGCTTGCGGGCAACCTCGGCCTTGAACCAGGCGCTGGCGGTGTCGACCACGCGGACGCTGGGCCGCTCAGCCGCCGGGATGTCGGCCAGCAGGCGCACCTTGGTCATCTGGTCTTGCGGCTTCTCGACCGGCTCGCCGGTCTTGATCGCGCGCACCACGTCCAGGCCCGTCAGCACGCGGCCATAGGCGGTGTAGCGCTTGTCGAGCGACGGGTACGGCTGGCGCATCAGGAAGAACTGGCTGTTGGCCGAATTGACATCCTCGTCGCGGGCCTCGCCCACCACACCGGGGCAATAGGTTCCCCAGGCCGAGACCTTCTTGTCCGAAGTGACCTCGGCCCAGCTCCAGGCCTGGCTGACGACCGGCAGCGACTTGAGGAAGCCCACCTCGGTCCCGGCCGGGGCGGCGGCGGCCACGAACGGCGTCGAGGCGTCGCGGCGGAAGGTGAACTCGGCCTTGAGGTTGGGTTTCTTCGAGCCGCCCTCCCCGGTGTCGTCCGGATCGCCGGTCTGGGCCATGAAACGGTCGATCACCCGGAAGAAGGTGCGGCCGTCATAGACGCCCTCGCGGGTCAGCTCCTGGAAGCGCGCCACGTGGCCGGGCGCGACCTCGGGGATCAGCTCCACGACGATCCGCCCCTTGTTGGTGTCGATCACCACCAGGTTCTCGGGCGCCGGGGTCCGCCATTCATTGGCCTTGGGCGGGGTGATCTTCGGAGCGGCGTACTCTTCGCCGGCCGCCGTCAAGCCGGAAAGAACCGCGACGGAAGCGACCAGGGAATGGATCATTATTTCACCTGCACGGGTACGGTGACGTCGCACGGCCCGAAAGCCCCGCCCATCTCGGCGCGCTTCTTCTCGATCAGCGCCGCGAAGGCCGCCGAGCGGGTGTTCATCACCTGGATGCTGGGGCGCTGAGCGGCGGGCATGTCGGACAGCACGCGGACGGTCGTCATCTGGTCCTGCGGCGCGGCGACCGGCTCGCCGGTCTTGATGGCGCGGATGGCCTCGATGCCGGTCAGCGCCCGTCCGAACGGCGTGTAGGTCTTTTCCAGCGAGGCGTAGTGCTGGCGCATGAAGAAGAACTGGCTGTTGGCGCTGTCGGGATCGTTGGCCCGGGCCATGCCCAGGACGCCGGGGCAGAAGGCGCCCCAGGCGGCCACCTTGCCGTCGGCGGTCATCGCCGCCAGGGCGCTGTTCTGGCTGTAGACCGGCAGTGAACCGACGAAGCCCATCTCCGTCGTCCCCGCCTTGCCGGCGGGCACGTAGTCGGGGCCGCGGCGGAACAGGAACTCGGCGGTCAGGTTCGGCTGGTCGGAGCCGCCGGTGCCGTCGTTCTTCGGATCGCCCGTCTGGGCCATGAAGCTGTCGATCACGCGGAAGAAGGTCAGGCCGTCATAGAAGTGGGCCTTGGCCAGTTCGCGCACCCGCGCCACGTGGTTCGGCGCCGTCTCGGGCGACAGCTCGACGATGATCCGGCCCTTGTTGGTGTCGACCACCAGGATGTTCTCGGGGTCGGGCGTCCGCCAGTCGGAGGCCTGCTGGGCGCTGGCGGCGGAGGCCGCGGTGAGCGCCAGGACGGCGGCGATGGACGCAAGCTTCATGGATATCCCCGATAGAACTGGTCTGACGGCGTAGAACGCCGCCGCGCGAACGACAAGTGGCGGCGCGTTAGACCCGACGATTCCGGCGAGTTTGGGGTGCGAGGCCTCACGACTTCGGCCTTCGCGAAAGAGCGAGTTGGGACGGACGGAATCACTCTCGATAGCTGTTGCGCGAAGCGTCACGCCCTTGGGTTGACTCCCTTCGAGGGATGAGTTCCTTTTATCGCAAAGCGTGAGCTGATCGATACAGCAAGCAAGCGCGATCACTTGCCCGTTGGGGGGAGACCATGCGTCCGACAATCATAAGCGTCGCGGCCGTCGCCGGGACGGTGCTCCTGTTCTGCGCCGACGCCGCTGTCGCCCAGTGCGTCGACGCCACGCCCGGCCGCTGCAGCGTCCAGCAGTGCAGGCTAGAGACATGACGCTCAGGTCAGGGCTTGTGGAGCCATCTCTGGTCCGCCCTATGCCTACAGGTGCAACGGCGCCACGCGAGCAAAGGACAGGTCGGACTTCGCCGCGAAGAACCTGAGCTGCCTGCGGGCGCGTCGCGGCACCAGCGAGTGCTTCGACAAGATCGACGCCGGTCACTTGCATCAGATCACGACCTTGAAGACCGCGATCCCGACCTGCGGCGGGGTCGTGCCTCCGAACCCCGCCGGTCCGGCCCGTCCATAGGTCCGCCTTCGAGACGCCGACCGGGCGCCTGACGCGAAGTCCGTCACGGGGGGCCGGCGCCTTCGGGATCAATCCGGGCGATCGATTTCATAGCGATCCCTCCGCGCTGGGAGGGCGAACCGCCGAGCGGCGGCAAAGGGGGTTTCATGGCGCGACCGTCATTCGGCGGAGGACCGCCTTCAGGTCCAGCCAGGCGAAGCGGCGTCGGCGCCTCCATCCGCCGGACCGCCGCGACCCTGGCCTGGATGGTCGCGCTGCTGGTCGGCCTGGCGGGATCGCCGACCTGGGCGCGCGGCGACGAAGCCCTCACGCCGGCGGCGATCGCCGAATTCGAACAGAAGCTGGGCGCCGCGCGCGCCGCCCAGGCGGTCGTCGCCGGTCGGATCGCCTGCTTCGAGCGGCAGGACCGCGATCTCGTCCTGGAGCGCGACGCGGACCAAAGGCGTCTGGGCGAGCTTGTCTCGCACAAACGAGACCTCGAAGGCCTGATCGTCCAGCAAAGATCCGAATACGAAGGCTTCTCGCAGGAATACAACGAAGGCAGACGCCAGGTACAAACCATACAGAACGAGCTCGTCAGGCTCAGAAATTACAAAGCCGCCAAGGAAGAAGCCCTCCGCATCTGCAAGCGCCAGTGGGGATTCATGGGCTTCATGTGCGATCTCTCGATGGAGATCGCCCAAGCCACGGGCATGATCGAGAAGAACGATCACCAGATCGCCGTCGCCCAGAGCCGCGTCGTCGCCGCCGAAACGGGAATGAGACAGGCCGAGGCGCGCTACCGTCAAAGCGAGGCGGCGCTCGCTCAAAGCCAGCAGGACGCCGCCAGGACGCAGGAGGAGATCAGGGTCGCCGAGGCCTCGATCAGCCGTCTGCAGGCGACGCTGTCGACCCTCCGGCCCGAGGTTCACAACAACAGGGTGCTGCTGGACGACTTCGCCAGCGCCCTGGACGAGGCGAAAAACGTCGACACTTCCGACGGTCGCGCGCGAACGGCCCGGATGGTTCGAACCCTGGCCGTCAGAGTGGACCAGTCCACGCGGCAGTCGGACGCCCTGGTCGCCCAGGCCAGGACGGTCCTGACCGAACAACAGTTCGCGGTGTGCTTTCGATAATTCCCATTGAACTCGCACGCCCCGACAGGAGGAAACCATGGCCGACATCGCCCCCTTCAGAAGCCAAGCCGCGCTGCTCTCGGATCGCATCGAGGATGAGGTGGACAAGCTCCGCGCCAGAGACCCGCTCGAGCTGGCCGCCTGGGACAGTCAGCTCGTCAGGCTCTACGTCCAGAAGATCGAGGGCACGTACAACGTCGACCGGGCCAAGACCGACACCGACAACGCCATCGACCTTCTCTACATCGCCTACAACACCACCCCGCAGGAAGAAGGCGAGATCCGCGTCAAGATCGCCGCGATCATGGACAAGCTGATCGTGGCGCAAGGCGATAGCGAGCGGACGATGCGCGATGCGATGCGCGCGGCCAACAATGTCCTCCGCGTCCTGGACGACACGCTCCCCGTGTGGGTGGACGCGCGGGAGGACCAGCAGGCCGACCCCATCAAGACCTTCGTCGCCGAGGACCTGCTGGAGCTGGCCACCGACATCAAGGCCCGGGCCACGGTCATCAAGGAGCAGTTGCTTCGGATCGCGGCGTCGTATGATCACATCATCGCCGAGACCGCTTCGGCGTCCGCGGTCAGTGAGCGGGCGCTCGGCCGTCGCCTGATCGACCAGCAGGCCCTCCAGGCGGAGATCGACGAGGCCAACGCCGACCGCGAGCAGTTGGAGTCCCTGGTCAGGGACCTGAGGGAGGAAGTCCAGAAGTTCGAGGCCCGGGCGCGCCAGTACGAGCAGCGCGCCACGACCGCCGAACAGCGGGCGTTCATCATGCAGATCGTCAAGATCGGCGCCCAGGTGGTGGCCGCGGCCATCCCGCCGATCGCCATGGCGGCCGGCGGCGCCGCGACGGGCGGCGCGTCGGTGATCGCCGCCTCCACCTTGAACACGGTGAAACAGGTCACCGAGGCCGGGGGCGACGACGAGGGCGAAGGCGACGACACGCCCAAGCCCGACGTCACCGCCGAAACCATCCGGACCAAGCGGGAGATCGCCGAGACCAAGAAGGAGCTCGCGGTCGCGGAAAAGAAGGTCGGCGAGATCGAGGAAAGAGTCGAAGGCCTGCGACGGGACCTCACCAAGGCCCAGGAGGAGGACGAGACGCCGGTCGACGCCGAGACCCCCGACGAGGCCGTCGAACAACCCGCGGACGGCGAGGCGGTCAAGGCGATCAGGCGACGGCTGAAGGACGCCAAGGCAGAGCTGGAAGCGGCCCAGAAAAAGACCCGCATGCTGGTCGGCGTGCTGTCCGGGCTTCAGGATTCACTGAAGGCCCTGGCCCAGGGACTTGGCGAACTTTCACAGGCGCAGAAGGACGAAGCGGCCGGACTGCGCGAGATCCAAATGAGCATGCTCGACAAGGCCGAAGCCTATGAGCGGGAGCGTCGCGAGCAGGCGGCCAAGCTGGTGAGGATCACCGCCCTCATGAGGGGCAAGCTCACCAAGGACGAAGCGATCAAGCTGGCGATCAAGTCGCTCAACATCAGCCTGAGCGCGCTGAAGCGCACCAAGGAGATCGTCGAGGAGATCGCGTTCTTCTTCAAGTCGTTCGCCGACTTCATGGACCAGGTGGCCGACGAGGCGAACAACGAGATCGTCAGGGCCAACCGCGTGGCCGCAGGGTCGCCCCCCGGCAGAGCCGTACTCAGGCAACTGATCAGGACGACCGACGGGTTCTTCATCCGGCAGAGCGGCCAATGGCGCGCGGTGCACCACGTCTCCGACGCCTTCAGCCGCAGCTTCGCCGACGGTCGCTCGAAACTGAACCAGCTCAGCGGCAGGTACATCAACGGCGACGAGCTCACGGCCTATCTGCAGGCGGCCGCGGTCCTGCTCAAGCAGATCGCCGACGAACGTGACGACGCGTCCAGGGCGCGACTTCTCCTCCTCGAGGAGAGCCGCCGGGCGCTGTACGACAAGGCGACCAAGGAAAGCGCCTAGGGGCAGGCCCCGCGTGCGGAAGCTCTGAGGGCTTCCGCACGAGGGTCGCCAGCGTCGCCGCCCTACTTCGCTAGCTTGGCCAGCAGCTGTTCGGCCACGCCCGGCGGCACGAACTTGTGGACGTCGCCGCCCAGGGCCGCGATCTCCTTGACCAGCCGCGAGGCGATGGCCTGGTGGCGCGGGTCGGCCATCAGGAACACGGTCTCGATCTCGCGGTCGAGCTGCTGGTTCATGGCCGTCATCTGGAATTCGTATTCGAAGTCGGCCACGGCCCGCAGGCCGCGCACGATCATCTGGGCCCCGACCTCGCGGGCGAAATACATCAACAGGCTGTCGAACGGCCGGACCTCGATCTCGGCGATCTTGGTCAGGTGGGCCGTTTCGCGGCGCACCATCTCGACCCGTTCGTCTAGCGAGAACAGCGGCCCCTTGCCGATGTTCACCGCCACCCCGATCACCAGCCTGTCGACCAGCTTGACCGCCCGACCGATGATGTCGAGGTGGCCGTTGGTGACCGGGTCAAACGTCCCCGGATAGAGACCGATCCGCATGCTTTTCCCTCACCCGGGCGTACGCCCGATGGCCCCCTGCTTTGGGTCGCTTACGAGGTCTCGTCCGCCTCGTTTTCGTCGCCCGTCCCATTTTCGCTACCCGTGTCGTCGCCGCCGGTTTCGGCGAGACGCTCGACGCTGACGACGTGTTCGTCGGCGGCGGTGCGGAAGATGGTTACCCCTTGGGTATTCCGCGCTGCAACACGAATTTGCGAGACCGGCACCCGGATCAGTTGACCGGCGTCGGTGACCAGCAGGATCTGGTCGCTTTCATCGACCGGGAACGAGCCGACCAGCTTGCCGCCGCGCTTGGACAGATCCTGGGCGGTCAGGCCCTGACCACCGCGACCGGTGCGACGATAGTCGTAGGCGCTGGTGCGCTTGCCGAAGCCCTCCGACGAGACCGTCAGCAGGATTTCCTCGGCCGCGCCCAGTTCGGCGATGCGCTCGGGCGTCAGGCTGGCCTCGCCGCCCTCGTCCTCGCCCTCTTCAGCGGCGGCCGGAGCCTCCTCGCCTTCCTCGCCCAGGGCCCGGGCCAGGGCCCGCTGGTGCTTGAGGTAGGCGGCGCGTTCAGCCGGGGTGGCGTCGACGTTGCGCAGCACGCTCATCGAGATGACGCTGTCGCCCTCGGCCAGGCGCACGCCGCGCACGCCGGTGGAGTCGCGGCTGGCGAACACCCGCACTTCGTCGGTCGAGAAGCGGATGCAGCGGCCCGAGGCGGTGTTGAGCAGGATGTCCTTGCTGCTGTCGCAGACGGCGACGCCGACGATGCCGTCGCCTTCGTCCAGCTTCATGGCGATCTTGCCGTTGCGGCGAACGTCCACGAAGTCAGACAGCTTGTTGCGACGCACGCTGCCCGAGCGGGTGGCGAACATCACGTCCAGGCCGTCCCAGGTGGCCTCGTCCTCCGGAAGCGTCAGGATCGAGGTGATGGTCTCGCCCGGCTCGATCGGCAGCAGGTTGACGAACGCCTTGCCGCGGCTGTTGGCGACGCCCTGCGGCAGACGCCAGACCTTCATCTTGTAGACCTTGCCGCCCGAGGTGAAGAACAGCAGCGGCGAGTGGGTCGAGGCCGAGAACACGCGGGTGACCGCGTCCTCGGTCTTGGTGGCCATGCCCGACTTGCCCTTGCCGCCCCGGTGCTGGGTGCGGTAGGCGGCCAGCGGCGTGCGCTTCACATAGCCGCCCAGGGTGACGGTGATGACCATGTCCTCGCGGACGATCAGGTCCTCGTCCTCCATGTCGGCGTCGCCGTCGACGATCGCGCAGCGGCGCGGGATGGCGAATTTCTCGCGCACCTCGACCAGCTCCTCGCGGACCACGGCCATGATGTTGGCGCGGTCCGACAGCAGGTCGAGATAGCCCTTGATGGCGTCCGACAGCGTGGCGGCCTCGTTGCCGATCTCGTCACGACCCAGGCCAGTCAGACGCGACAGCGTCAGGGCCAGGATGGCGCGGGCCTGTTCGTCGGTCAGGCGGATCAGGCCGCCCTCTTCCTGCGCCGTGCGCGGGTCGGCGATCAGCTCGACCAGCGGCAGCATGTCGCCGGCCGGCCAGGCCTTGGCCACCAGGCGCTCGCGAGCCTCGGTCGGATCCTTGGACGAGCGGATGATGTGGATGAATTCGTCGATATTGGCGACGGCGATGGTCAGGCCGACCAGGACGTGGCCGCGGTCGCGCGCCTTGCCCAGCTCGAACTTGGTGCGTCGGACGACCACCTCTTCGCGGAACTTGACGAAGATGTCGATCAGTTCGCGCAGGCCCATCTGCGAGGGACGGCCGCGGTTCAGGGCCAGCATGTTGACGCCGAACGAGCTTTGCAGCGCCGTGAAGCGGTAGAGCTGGTTGAGGATCACCTCGCCCGAGGCGTCGCGCTTCAGCTCGACCACGATGCGCATGCCGTCGCGGTTGGACTCGTCGCGGATGTCGGAAATGCCCTCGATCCGCTTATCGCGGACCATTTCGGCGATGTACTCGACCAGGTTCGACTTGTTCACCTGATAGGGGATGGCGGTGATGACGATGGCTTCGCGGCCGGTGCGGATCTCTTCCACCGTGGCCAGGCCGCGCATGATCACCGAACCGCGGCCGGTCAGCAGCGCCTGGCGCGGGCCGGCGCGGCCGATGATCTCGCCGCCGGTCGGGAAGTCGGGCCCCGGCACCAGGTCCAGCAGCTGGTCGGTAGTGACGTCCGGCTGATCGATCATCAGCAGGCAGGCGTCGATGATCTCGCCCAGATTGTGCGGCGGGATGTTGGTGGCCATGCCGACGGCGATGCCGCCGGCGCCGTTGACCAGCAGGTTGGGGATCCGCGACGGCAGGACGACAGGCTCCTGCTCCTTGCCGTCGTAGTTGTCCTGGAAGTCGACCGTGTCCTTGTCCAGGTCGGCCAGCAGCGACATGGCCGGCGGGGCCATGCGGCATTCGGTGTAACGCATGGCGGCGGGCATATCGCCGTCGACCGAACCGAAGTTGCCCTGGCCGTCGATCAGCACCAGGCCCATCGAGAACGACTGGGTCATGCGGACCAGGGTGAAGTAGATCGAGGCGTCGCCGTGCGGGTGATACTTACCCATCACGTCGCCGACCACGCGGGCCGACTTCACGTAGGGCCGCTCGGGCGTCTGGCCCTGCTCGTGCATCGAGAACAGCACCCGGCGGTGCACAGGCTTGAGACCATCGCGGGCGTCAGGAAGCGCCCGACTGACGATCACGCTCATCGCATAGTCGAGATATGAGCGGCGCAGCTCGTCCTCGATATTGATGGGGGTAACGTCCCCGCGGGACGCCGGCGAGGCCGGAGACCCGGGGATGGTGTTTTGATCGTCGCTCAAGGGAATTTTTCGCCGTCAGAATCGAACACGGAACCGTCAAAAACAGTTAGCATTCCCCTAGCCAAGACGCCACCTTCCCAGGCTCAACCCTTGGCATTCCGGGAGTTTCCGATGCGTTTGACCGCCCTCGTCCTGTCCGCCGGCCTGCTGGTCGCTTCCCAGGCCTCGGCCGCCGCCGCCAGCGCGACGGCGGAACTGAAAGGCGCCGACGGCAAGACGATCGGAACGGCCACCCTGACCGAGGCGCCGCACGGCGTGCTGCTGCGGATCGAGGCCAAGGGCCTGACGCCGGGCTGGCACGGCCTGCACTTCCACGAGAAGGGCGACTGCGGCACGCCGGACTTCAAGTCGGCCGGCGCCCACGTCCACACCACCACCGCCGTGGTCCATGGCATGCTGAACCCGGATGGCAACGACAACGGCGACCTGCCCAACCTGTTCGCGGCCGCCGACGGCGCGGCCACGGCCGAGGTCTACTCGCCCATGGTGTCGCTGAACGGCGCCGGCGGCCGCCCCGCCTTGCTCGACGCCGACGGCTCGTCGATCGTGGTCCATGCGAGCCCGGACGACTACAAGACCCAGCCGATCGGCGGGGCCGGGGCCCGGGTGGCTTGCGGGGTGGTGAAGTAGCGCCCTGCGTCCTTCGAGGCTCGGCTTCGCCGCGCACCTCAGGATGAGGAATTCAGCAAAAACGCTCCTCATCCTGAGGCGCCCGCGAAGCGGGCCTCGAAGGACGCACCGCCTTTAAGTCGCCTCGCCCTCAGCCGGCACGACCTTCTTGGCCGTCAGCGCCACCAGCGCCACGCCGGCCATGGTCGCGGCCGCGCCGATCACCAGTTGCGGCGACAGGGCGTCGCCCATGAACAGCACGCCGATCGTGCACGACACCAGCGGCGTCAGCAGGAAATAGGGCGTCACCCGCCCCGCCTCGCGGCGCTGGACCAGCCAGAACAGCAGCGCGCTGGCCCCGATGGTCGAGACCACGCCGGCGAAGGCCACGCAGGCCCAGGCGATCGGCGCGGCGGTCTTCACCCGCTCCACGACATTGTCCTCGAAGCCGAACGACATCACCAACAGGACCGGCGCGGCGACGACCGCCGTCAGGGCTTGGACCTGCAACGGCTTGGCGCCGGGCGTCTGGCGCACGAACACCGTGGCCAGGGCCCAGCAGGCGCTGGCGACCACGCCCAGCACGATGGCCGGCAGGTCGGCCGCGCCGTGCGGATCCAGCGTCATCCAGGCCACCCCGACGAAGGCCACCACCAGGCCGGCCACGGCCAGGGGCTTCATGGTCTCGCCCAGCATCTTCCAGGCGAACAGGGCCGTGAACGGGATCCACAGCTGGGTCGCCACCACAAGCGGGCTCAGCGACTTGGCCATGCCGAAGGCGACATAGATGATCCCGAAGTGGATCGGCCCCGACAGCAGGCAGATGGCCAGCAGCCGCCGCGACCAAGGGAACGGCGGTTTCAGGAACGGCGCCAGGAAGGCCAGGGCCAGGGCGAAGCGCAGGGCGCCGACCATCATCGGCGGCAGCTCGGCGGTCGCCACCTTGGCCGCGGCGTTGTTCAGGCCCCAGGTCAGGATGATGGCCGCGATGGCCAGGCGCTCTAGCGCCGACAAAGGGCCGCTCTGGGGCGTGTTCAACGACATGGCCTCGCTTGGATCAGACCCCGCCTGATCCTTCAACCCCGCCGGCGCCCACAACCTTGCGGATCGCGGCCATCAGGATGTCGAGGTCGGCGTCGGGCGTGTTGAAGGCCGGCGTCAGGTACACGGTCTTGCCCATCGGCCGGATCCACGCCCCTTCGGCGGCGAAGGCGTCGCACAGGGCGCCGACGGCCACCGGCGCGTCGAACTCCACCACCCCGATCGCGCCCAGCACGCGGACATCGACCACGCCCGGTGCGTTCCGGACCGCCTCCAACCCCTTGCCAAGCGCCGCCGACACCCGCGCCACGCCGGCCCGCCAGGCGCCGTCCTCGAACAGGTCCAGCGAGGCGTTGGCGGCGGCGCAGGCCAAGGCGTTGCCCATGTAGGTGGGGCCATGCATCAGCGCCGCCCCGGCGTCGTCGGACCAGAAGGCCTCGAACACCTTGGTCGAGGCCACGGCGGCCGACAGCGGAAGGGTCCCGCCGGTCAGGGCCTTGGACAGGGTGACGATATCCGGCTCGACGCCCGCCGCCTGCATGGCGAACAGCTGGCCGGTGCGTCCGAAGCCCGTGAAGATCTCGTCGAAGATCAGCAGCACGCCGTGCTTGTCGGCCAGGCGGCGCAGGGTTCGCAGCACCTCCGGCGCATGGAACAGCATGCCGCCCGCGCCCTGGACCAGCGGCTCGGTCAGGATCGCGGCGACTTCCCCGCCCCGCTCGGCCAGCAACGCATCGAGCGCGGCTTCCGACGTCGCGTCCACCGGCAGGTCGGCGATCACCTGGCTGGGCATCACGCCGGAGAACAGGCTGTGCATGCCCTCCTCCGGGTCGCAGACCGTCATCGTCGCCAGGGTGTCGCCGTGGTAGCCGCCCCGGAACGACAGGAACTTGGTGCGCCCTGCCCCATCCTTGTTTTTTGGCCCCTGATTGATGTGGAACTGCAGCGCCATCTTCATGGCGATCTCGACAGAGACCGAACCGGACTCGGCGAAGAAGGCGTGGTTCAGGTCGCCGGGCAGCAGGTCGGCCAGGCGCCTGGCCAAGCGATAGGCGGGTTCATGCGCCAGACCGCCGAACATCACGTGCGGCATGCGCTCCAGCTGGTCGCGGACGGCGGCGGCGATGTGCGGGTGGTTGTAGCCGTGGCAGGCGGTCCACCACGAGGCCAGGCCGTCGACCAGCTCGCGCCCGTCGTCCAGAATCAGCCGCGAGCCGCGCGTGGCCACGACCGGCAACGGCGGCCGCGCGGTCTTCATCTGGCAATAGGGCCGCCACACATGAGGCGCGCTGGCGACAAGCCAGTCGGGGCCCACTCTTTCCAGATAATGGGCGGTCATGGCGCGATCCTTCGTTGCCTAGCGGGGGCGCACTGCCTATGCCCTCCCGCTGCGAGGGGCAAACAGGAACCGTGATGCACAGTCTGGACACCTACGCCGCCGACAAGATCGAACGCCTCGAGGCCGCCAGCCTCCTGCGCCGCCTGAAGCCCACCCAGCGCTCCGCCGGGGCCTTCGTCGAGCGCGACGGCCGCAAGCTGCTGTCCTTCTCCTGCAACGACTATCTGGGCCTGGCCCACCACCCGAAGGTCAAGGCCGCCGCCCAGGCCGCGATCGAGACCTACGGGGCCGGCTCGGGCGCCTCGCGGCTGGTGACCGGCGACCACCCGCTGCTCTCCGAACTCGAGGCGCGGCTGGCCCGGTTGAAAGGTACGGAGGCCTGCGTGGTGTTCGGCTCGGGCTATCTAGCCAACACCGGGGTGATCCCCACCTTCGCCGGCAAGGGCGACATCGTGCTGGTCGACGAACTGGCCCACGCCTGCATCTGGGCCGGGGCCCAGCTGTCGGGCGCGCGGATCATCCCGTTCGCCCACAACGACAGCGACCACCTGGCCGACCTGCTGGCCGAGCACCGTTCCAGCGCCCGCCACGCCATCGTCGCCACCGACGGGGTGTTCTCGATGGACGGCGACATCGCCCCGCTGGACTGGCTGTCGGCGGTCTGCGAGGCCAACGACGCCTGGCTGCTGTCGGATGACGCCCACGGCGTGGGCGTTCTGGCCGAAGGCCGAGGCTCGGCCGCCCTGTTCCCCGAGGCCCAGATCCCGTTCCAGATGGGCACCCTGTCCAAGGCCCTGGGCTCGTACGGCGGCTATGTCTGCGGCTCGCGGGCCGTGGTCGACCTGATCAAGACCCGGGCCCGCACCCTGGTCTACACCACCGGCCTGCCGCCGGCCGCCGCCGCCGCCGCCCTGGCGGCGCTGGACATGATCGAGGCCGCGCCGGCCCTGACCGCCCTGCCCCTGGCCAAGGCGCGCGCCTTCACCGAAGCCGTGGGCCTGCCTTCCGCGACCAGCCCGATCGTGCCGGTGATCATCGGCGAGGCCCAGGACGCCCTGGACGCCTCGCGCGCCCTGGAGGCCGAGGGCTTCCTTGTCGTGGCCATCCGCCCGCCCACCGTTCCGGCCGGCGAGGCCCGCCTGCGCATCGCCTTCAGCGCCGAGCATCCCGACGCCGAGATCGCCCGCCTGGCGGCCCTGGTGAAGCCCTATGTGAAGGCGCGCGCCTGATGCCCGCCCTGTTCGTCACCGGCACGGGCACCGACATCGGCAAGACCTATGTCAGCTGCGCCCTGATCCGCGCCCTGAAGGCCCGGGGCGCGACCGTCGACGCCTTCAAGCCGGTGGTCAGCGGCTTCGCCCCCAAGGACGCGGCCGGCAGCGACCCGGCTCGACTGGCCGCCGCCCTGGGCGATCCCGGCGCGGTGTTCCGCATCGCCCCCCGCCGCTACCTCGCCCCGCTGTCGCCCAATATCGCCGCTCGGCTGGAGGGCGAAACCCTTGTGCTCGACGACATGGTCATCGACGCCGTGGCCCGCGCCGCCGAGATCCGCGACGGCCTGTTGCTGGTCGAGGGGGCCGGCGGGGTGATGTCGCCCCTGACCGACGGCGAGACCAATCTGGACATGATCGCCGCCCTGGGCGCGCCCGTGCTGCTGGTGGCGGGCTCGTACCTGGGCACGATCAGCCACGTCCTGACCGCCCTGGTCGCCCTGCGCGCCGCCAAGGCGCGGGTCGCGGCGGTCGTCATGAGCGAGAGCCTCGACGCCCCCAACCTGGCCCAGACCGCCCAAGCCCTGGCGCCGTTCCTGGAAGGCGCGGCATTGTTCCTCGCGCCCCGGGCCGACGCCTGGGACGCCGCCGCCCTCGCCGACCACCTCCTTGCCTTGGGGATTTCATGACCCTCCGCATCGCCATGATCGGCCTGGGCGACATCGCCCGGAAAGCCTATCTGCCCGTGCTGGGTCCGCGCCCGGACGTCGATCTGGTGTTCGTCACCCGCAACGCCCAGGCCCTGGCCGACCTGGGCGCGGCCTGGCGGGTGGAGCGGCTGCACGGCGCGCTCGACACGGCCTTGGCCGAGGGCCTGGACGGCGCCCTGGTCCACGCGGCGACCTCCGCCCATCCGGACATCGTCCGCCGCCTGCTGGAGGCCGGCGTGCCGACGATGGTCGACAAGCCGCTGGCCGACAACGCCGCCGACAGCGAGGTCCTGGTCGACTTGGCGCAGACGCGCGGCGTCTCCCTGATGGTCGGCTTCAACCGCCGTTTCGCCCCAACCTACCAGGACGCCGCCGCCCTGGATCTGCCGCTGGTGGTGATGCAGAAGAACCGCGCCGACCAAGCCGACCAGACGCGCCGCGTGGTGTTTGACGACTTCATCCACGTGGTCGACACCCTGCGCTTCCTGGCCCCCGGCGCCGGCGACGCGCGGGTGCACGGCCGGGTCGTCGATGGCCTGCTGCAGCACGTGGCCCTGTCGCTGTCGGGCGACGGCCGCGACGCCCTGGGGGTCATGAACCGGGTCAGCGGCTCGAACGAGGAGACGCTGGAGGTGTCGGGCGCCGGCGCCAAGCGGCGGATCGTCGACATGGCCCAGGTCGTCGACCAGTCGGCCCAGGACTGCCTCACCCGGCGCGGCGACTGGACCTCCGTCGGTCGCCAGCGTGGGTTCGAAGAGTTGTGCGAGCACTTCCTGGGCGCGGTGCGCGACGGCCGCCGGCTGTCGGCGCTGGACGCGCTGGAGACGCACCGGCTCTGCGAGACGGTGGTGCGCGCGCTAGGCTGACCGCCGCCACGCCGTCGGCGACAGCCCGAACGCCCGGCGGAACGTGGCGTTGAAGTGCGAGATGTCGTTGAAGCCGATGTCGAAGGCGATGCGGGTGATCGGCTCGGCGGTGTCGGTCAACCGGTCGGCGGCGGCCCGCAGCCGCGCGCCGATCAGGTACTGGCGCGGGCTCTCGCCGGTCACCGCCCGGAACAGCCGGATGAAGTGGAAGCGGCTGACCTGGCCCATGGCGGCCAGGCTCTCCAGCCCGCAAGGCTCCGCGTAGGCGACATCTAGATGCCGGACAACCTCGCGGATCCGCCGGCGCTCGACCGCCGACGGCGCGGCCCGGCGCGTGCGGCGTCCCAGGGTCAGGGCGCGGGCCGTCAGGTTGATCACCTCCTCATCGCCCAGCCGCAATCCGCCCGCCGCCCGGCGCACCGCGCCGTACAGCGGCGCGGTCTCGCGCGATGGGGCCAGGGCCGAGACCGCGAAGTCGACGTCGTCCAGCCCGCAATCGTTGGCCACCTCGGCCAGCAGGTCCGGATGCAGGGCGATCACCGCCCGGCGGTTGCCGCCGGCGTCCAGGTGACGACAGTCGAAGGCCTCGCCGGCGTTGCCCAGCAGGATCGCGCCGGGGGTGGCGCGGGTGCGTCCGTGGCGGCCGGCATAGTCGAAGGTCCCCGCCACGACGACGCCGATGGCCGGGCCGACGTAGTATTTCTCGATCGGAGCCGAAGCGTCCGTGGCGCAGCGCGCTTCGCCCGCGCCATACAGCGTCGAGCGGGCGGGCAAGGCGGGGCCGTGGGTCTCGACGCGGAACATGCGGCGCCTCCGTCAGGGTGCGCGGCTATAGAACCCGCCTCCCTGGTGTTGGGCAACAGGCCGAGCGCAACAAACCCCAAGTCACGCAACGAACGGCGGGCCAACCTCGCCCTTTCTGGACGGGAGGGTTCATGAACCGCGACGGCGTTCCCTATGGCCTCGGCGCGATGGCGCTGGGGATCATCGGCCTGGTCTTCGGCGACTTCGCGCTGCAATGGCAGCCCGTGCCCAAGGACCTGCCCGGGCATCATGCGTTGGCCCTGCTCAGCGGGGCGGTGATGCTGGCGCTGGGCCTGGGCGTGCTGTGGTCGCGCGCCGCCCGCCCGGCCTCGGTGGGGCTGGCTGTGGTCTATCTGGTCTGGGTCGCCCTGCATGGCCCCGAAGCCGCCACCGCGCCCGGCAGCGTCGGCTCGTGGCTGGGGATGGCCGAGACCCTGTCGCTGTCGGCCGGCGGCCTGGCCCTGTTCGCGATGTCGGCCGAGCCGGCCAACGACCGGCTACGCCTGGCCGCGCGGTTGATCTATGGCCTGTGCCCGCTGGTGTTCGGGCTGAGCCACTTCGCCTATGCCGACTTCACCGCCAAGATGGTGCCGGGCTGGATCCCCTACCCGCTGTTCTGGGCCTATGCGACCGGCGCCGGCCACCTGGCGGCCGGGCTGGCGATCCTGTTCGGCGTCATGCCCCGGCTGGCGGCCGGCCTGCTGACGACGATGATGGCCAGCTTCGTCGTGCTGCTGCACATCCCGCGCGTGATCGCCGCACCCGACAGCCACCTGGAATGGACGATGACGGCGGTGGCCCTGTCGCTGACCGGCGCGGCCTGGGCCCTGCGCCAGTCCCTGCCGCCGTCAGAACCTTCAGGCGCTCTGGCGTTCGACCGCGTCGGCCTCGACCGGTAGGGGCGCGCCGGCGCGGCGGAACAGCTTGCCCAGCGCCAGGAACAGGCTCTTCTCCTCGACCCGGTGATAGGGCGAGGTCTCCGCCAGTTGGGCCGACAACCGCGCATGGGCCTTGCCCAGGTTGTGGTACGGCAGGCGCGGCAGCAGGTGGTGCAGGGCGTGGTAACGCAGGCCCACGGGGGCCCACAGGAACGGCAGCAGGGCCGGCGGCGGCAAGTTGACCGAGTCGAGGAACTGCTCCTCGAAGCTCATCCGCTCGCCGTCGTTCTCCCAATAGTGGGCGACCAGGGTCCGCAGCTGGTTGACGAAGGTGGCCAGTGAGAACAGCGCGAACCAGGTCACCACCGCCCGCACGGGCACGACGCCGGCGATCGTCAGGGCCGCCACGCTCCAGCACCACAGCCAGCCGCCCAGCTCCTGGGCCAGCCAGTCGGGCCGGGTCTTGTCGTTGTCCTCGCGCACGAAGTCGGGATTGATCACCAGGGCCGACAGCTTGGTCTTCACCAGGCGCCGCACGCCCGGGATCACGAACGACAGCGGGATCAGGATCCCTGAGCGCAGGATCACGCCCAGCGGGGCCAACAGCGAGATCAGGGCGAACAGCCCCAGCTTGAACGGCGAATAGCGGCCCAGCGGCAGGTATTCCGGGTCGCGGGCGGTGCCGAAACGGTCCTTGGCGTGGTGCAGGTTGTGCACGCCCTCGTACATCATCGACGGCGTCATCAGCGGCACGCCGATCAGCAGGTTCCAGCCCAACCGGAAGCCCGGTACGTCCTTGGGGCGCAGATGGCTGATCTCATGGATGAAGCTGAGGCCGCGATAAAGGGCCAGCAGGCCGACCAGGCCGGCGGCGACGATCACGTCCGGATGATGGGCCGTGGCGGCCAGCCACAGACCGCCCCAGGCGGCCGTCGCCGTCAGGACCAGATCCAGCCAATAGATCGTGCGATCCGGCGTCGTCAGGTCGGCGGTCAGCGCATGGGCCTGGCGCACCAGACCCGTCTCGTCTTTCTGGGGTCGTCCCACGGTCTTCTAGATCCCCGATTCCGACTTGAGCGTTCCGACCGCCCGCCTTCAGCGCTTTCGAATTGGCGCCGCGCGCCTCGAAATTCAATGCCCACACGGACAAAAGACGCCTCACGGACATAAAGCAAAGCGGCCGGCGTCGAAACGCCGGCCGCGTGCGGAAAATCACGCTCCGGGGGCGCGGCCCTCGAGGATCAGGCCGGCTCGTCGGAGCTAGGTCGTTTCGCCGGTCGTCACCTTCTTGCGCACGCCGGTGGCCGGATCCGTGCGGTGCAGGCTGAACGCCCGCCCCTTGAACGGGCCGTTTATCAGGTCGAGCAGCATCACTTCGGTGAGCTTGTTTTCCGGCGTGGCGAAGGGAGAAATCATCTCCACCAACCACAACCGGTCGCCCGAAGTCCAATCGCTCGCCGACAACCGCTCGCCGGCCTCCAGACGCGCCTCGGCTTCCTCCGAGAGCAAGGCCCAAAGCGCCAAGCCCAACGGCAGACGCTCCAGTTCCTCACGGGTCATGCCAAGCTTCAGAAACTCCGAAGGGTCCGAGCCTGCGAAAGCCGGCGTCGGCCCGAACCGGAAGATCCGGAACTGACCGGTCAGGATCGCCGGCGCGATCGACGAGGTCAGGTCCTTGATCTTCAGTTCACGGTGCAGCGGCGACTGATCGAACAACCAGACGATCTGTCCCAGCGCCTCCGCCGCGGTGGAGGTCGGCGGCCGCTGCGGCGTCTCTGTGGAAATCGTCGTCATGTAATCTGTCCGTAACTGGGAAGCGTGGTCAGCAGGGCCGCGGTCCTGGGTCTGTCGCGCGACGCGATGCCGATGTCCGCCCCGCCCGAAGGATTGAACGCCGCCATGGCGTTGATCATCTGGAAGCGCAACCGGCCGGCCAGGGCCACGTCCTTGTCCAGCGCCGAACGGCCGGCCTGGATCGAGGGCGCGACGTCGACATCGGCCTGCGAAAGCCGCGCCTCATAAACTTGGCTCGGCTCGGAGGCAAGCGGGCCGAAGCGATCGGCGTTGCGCCGGACGCCCAACTCGCCGGTCTCGTTGGGCAAGGGAGCCAGGGACGCGTCCCAAGCCTGGCCGCGAAGCTTCTGGGCGTTCGCTTCCATGGCCTGCCGTATCGACTGGGCCAGGCTCGCCTTCCTCGGCTTGGAAGTCTCGTCGGCGTTGCGGTCCACGCCCCCTGGCTTGGCCGCCCCGACGCCCGCGTCGCCGGAGGCGCCCGAGCCGGCGGGCGTGGTCGGCCCGTAGGCCAGCATGACGTCCCCGACCGTGCCCACCAGACCGCCGGCCCGCACCAGGGCCGAGGTGGCGTAGATCACGTTGTCGACCGCGCGTTCGGGCTTGGCGCCGGTCAGCGACAAGGTCAGGCCGATCGCGGTGACCCCATAGTCGGCCAGACCGCCCAGTTCGGCGGCTTGGCTGACGCCGTCCTGGTTGAGATCGCGCCAGACCTTGAACTCGCCAAAGCGCGCGTCGCCGCCGTCGAACCAGCCGTTCTTGTTGCTGTCGAACGCCGCCAGGCCTTCCAGGTCGGACACGGCGCCCGGCAGGTCGTTCTTGAACGAGATTTCCGAAGCGTCGCCGATCACCCCGTCGCCGTTGCGGTCGAGCACCAGCAGGCCGTCGTCGGAGGCGACCCAGCCGGTGTTGCGCCGGACCCCGTCGCCCAGCATGTCGAACGTCACGGATGACGACGCCCGCGACACCAGCTCCACCCCGTCGCCGTCCAGATCAAGGACGACGGGCGGGGTCTGGCCGCTGATGCGCGAAGCCAAGGTGGCCCACTCGCCGGTGCTGTCGAAGTAGACCGCCTCGATGCCGTCGACCGTGTCGATGCCCTCGTTTCCGCTCAGAGCCCGCACGCGCACGGTGCCGTCGGTGTTCTGGGTGAAGACGTAGTTGCTCATCCCCTGGTCATAGACGAGCGTGTCGTAGCCCGCGCCGCCGTGGATGACGTCGTTGCCGCCGCCGCCATAGAGGCTGTCGTCGCCGGCCAGGCCGTTGAGGACGTCGGAGCCGCCGGCGCCGGCCACCCAGTCGTCGTTGCCTGTCGTGCCGTTGACCGTCAGGCCGACCAGATCGTCGATGGCCGCCCAGGTTTCGTCGGCCTCGAAGTAGACCGCTTCCACATTGACCAGCGTGTCGTTGCCTTCCGAGCCCGCCAGGGCGGTGGCTTGGATGGTGCCGTCGGCGTTGCGCGAGAAGGTGTAGTTGGTCGAGGCGCCGTAGTAGAGCGCGGTGTCGTAGCCGGCGCCGCCGTCGATGCGGTCGTCGCCGCCCCAGCCGCGAATGCTGTCATCCCCGCCCAAACCGTACATCCATTCCTGGAGGGCGGTTCCTTCCATCAGCGAGTCGGCGCCGGCCGTTCCCTTCAGGGAGACGAGGTCGAGCGCGGCGACCCTGGTGTTGTTGCCCTGGAACAGGACGGTTTCCACGTCGTAGAGCGTGTCCACGCCGTCCGTCCCGCTGGTGGCGGTCACTTTCACCGACCCGTCGCTGTTGCGCGAATAGGTGTAGTTGGTGCGTTGAAGGGCGAAAACGGCCGTGTCGGCGCCGGCCCCGCCGTCGATCCGGTCGTTTCCGGCCAGACCCTGCAGCGTGTCGTCCCCGGCCAGGCCATACAGGCTCTCAGCGGCGCTGGTTCCGGTCACCGTGTCATTGCCGGTCGTGCCGTAGATGCCCGACGGCACAAGGTCGGTGATCGCCTTCCACACCCCGTCGCCCTCGAAATACACCGCTTCGATGTTGACGTAGGTGTCGGTGCCTTCGGCGCCGGCCACCGCCGTGGCCTTGATCGAGCCGTCGGCGTTGCGCGAGAAGGTGTAGTTGGTCGAGACGCCCAGATAGAGGGCGGTGTCGTAGCCGGCCCCGCCATCGATGAAGTCGTCGCCGCCCAGGCCGCGGATGCCGTCATCGCCCGCCAGGCCATACATCGTCTCGGCGTAGGACGTGCCCTGGAACAGGGCGTCGTTGCCCGCCGTGCCCTTGAGCGCCACCAGTTCCTGGACCGCGACCCGGGTGTTGTCGCCCTTGAACAGGACGGTTTCGACCCCGATCAGCGTGTCGACGCCTTCGGCGCCGCTGAGCGCGGTGATCTTCACCGAACCGTCGGCGTTGCGCACGAAGCTGTAGTTGGCGCGCAGGAGGCTGAGAGCCGCCGTGTCGGAGCCGTCGCCGCCGTCGATCCGGTCGTCGCCCCCAAAGCCTTGCAAGGTGTCGTCTCCGGCCAGGCCGTAGATGTTGTCCTTGCCGCCGGCGCCGTTGATGGTGTCGGCCGCCGCGGTCCCGTAGCCGACAACCACGTCGCTCATCATCGCGCCCGACGGATCGCCCGCGAAGTACAGGTATTCCACGTCGATCAGACGGTCGGTTCCTTCAACGCCGGTGCTGTCGACGACCGTCACCGACCCGTCGGCGTTGCGGCTGAACGTGAAGTTCACACGCTTGCCGGCGTAGCCGATCTCGTCGTCGCCCGCCCCGCCGTCGATCACGTCGTCGCCGGCTTGCCCGTAGATCAGGTCCTCGCCCGCGCCGCCGTAGATCTTGTCCTTGCCCGCGCCGCCGAACAGCTGGTCGGCGCCGCCCAGGCCATAGAGGTTGTCGTCGTTGGCCGAGCCGAGCAGGAAGTCGTCGTCGCCTTCGGTGCCGTAGTCGCCGACCATTTCCTGGATGCCGCGCCACTGGCTGTCGGCCTCGAACCAGAAGGCTTCCACGCCGTCGAGGGTGTCGACACCGTCGGAACCGGTCTTGGCGGTCACCTTCACGGTGCCGTCGGCGTTGCGCGAGAAGGTGTAGTTGGTCACCGGACCATCGTAGATGATGGTGTCGTAGCCCTCGCCGCCGGAGATCTTGTCGTCACCGGCGCCGCCGCCGATCTGGTCGTGGCCTTCGCCGCCGTAGATGACGTCGGCGCCGCCGAAGCCGAACAACACGTCGTCGCCGGCCAGGCCCGTGATGGTCTCCGCGCCCGCGCCGCCGAGGATGGTGTCGGCCCAGATCGTGCCCTGATTGCCCTGGCCGGTCTGGCCGTCCATGACCTGCTTGAAGATCTGTTCGCGGCTGAGCGACGCTCCGCCGGTGAAGCGGATCTGCTCGACGCCGCGTCCGGCGTTGTCGCCGGCGGTCAGCGCCAGATCCGTGGCGAACTGGCCCAGCACCCGGATGGTTTGTCCGGTCGCGTTGATACGGACGGTCAGGTCCGAGCCCGAGACGCCCAGGGTGACCTGCGCCGCGCCAAGGTCGCCAAGGTCCAGGATGTCGAAGCCTGGAACCCCGGCGCTGTCGGCCAGTTCGTCGATGACGTCGGCGCCGTCGCCCGACTTGTAGGCGTAGACGTCCGAACCGCCGCCGCCGACGAGGGTGTCGTCGCCCAGGCCGCCGATCAGGTTGTCAGCGGAGCTGGCGCCCTGCAGCGTCTCGCTCGCATTGGTCCCGCGAACCGCGATGCCGGCGGCGATCTCGCCGTCGACGCGGATCAGGTCCTTGAAGACCATGCGCTCGACGCCCGCGCCGCCGCCCGCCCGCTGGTTCTTCAGGGTCAGGGTCTCGCCGGTCGAGATCACCTTGAGCGTCACATCCTGGCCCGTCTGGGTGAGCAGCACGTCGTTGCTCATCACGTCGGTCATGTAGAGGGTGTCGACGTCGCCGCCGCCCGTCCCGTCGTCGGTGATCACATCGGCGCCGTCGCCGAGGTTCCAGACGTAGGTGTCGGAGCCGCCGCCGCCCTTGACCTGATCGGCGCCCTTGCCGGCGGCGATGATCTCGGCCTCGACAGACCCGTTCAGCGTCTCGGCCGCGGCCGTGCCGTTCAGGCGCGTGGTGACCTGGTAGTAGGGATCGGCGGCCTTGTAGGCCTCGACCGAGGCGTACTCGCCCAGATACTCGATCTCCAGCGCCGGAAGCTGATAGGCCAGCACCACGTCGCCCACGAGACCCTTGGTGCCGTTGGTGCGGACGAACTCGCTGGTGCCGTAGAGCACGTTGTCCGTCGCGCCTTCGGGGTTTTCGTTGGTCCGGGTCAGCGTCAGGTTGACCGCGCTGATATTGTAATAGCTCAGGGCCTTCAACTCGCTGGCCTGGCTGACCCCGTCCTGGTTGACGTCGTCCCAGACCCGGAAGGCCGAGAACTGGGCGTCGGCGCTGTCGAAGAAGCCGTTAGCGTTGCTGTCGTAGTGCCGCAGGCCCTCCAGGTCCGACACGCCGTTCGGCACGTCGGCGGTGAAGCTGATCTCCGAACCGTTGTTGATCACTCCGTCGCCATTACGGTCGAGCACGAGCATGCCGGTGCCCGCCTTGGCCCAGCCGGTGAGGTCCTTCTGTCCGTCGCCGTCCTGGTCGAACATGATCTCGCTGTCGGCGAGGCTGGTGAACTTCAGCCCCTGCCCGGTCAGATCGAGCATGATCGGCGACGACGGGCCGATGTCGTAGTTGTTGACGTCCGTGCGGCGACGGTAGGCGATCACCGCCACGCCCGAGGCGCCATGGTAGTCGGTGATGACGACGCCGACCTTACCCTCGTTATAGGCGCCGATCGGGAACTTGAACCGAATGCGATCATTGATCACGTCCTGGCCCTGAAGCGAGATCTCGCCAGTGGAGATGTGGTCCGCCCCCTCGATCGTGACCAGGCTCTGGCTCAGCGCGCCCGGCTCGTCATCCCAATACAACATCGTATGGATGGCTTCGATCACTCCGTTCTTGGCGCTGTTGTAGAACGTCCGACCGCCGATCGTTCCGCCGGGGCGCTCATTCTCGTCAGTCGCCTGGACGGTGAACCAACGGCTTTTGGTCAGCGCCGGATTGTCCCAATCCTGAACAGTGACCTGGACGGCCACACTGCCGACCGTCTCGAAGTCGATCTGACGCTGCAGACGCAGCTCGCCCGTTTCCTGGTTGATGGAGACATAGTCGTTGAGAGAGATCGAGAAGCGCTGCTTGCGGAAATAGGCCTGAGTGTCAGGATCCACGACCGCCACCGTGCCGATCGGGGACTGGCCCGCCGGCGTCGCATTCTCGCTGATGTAGAACGTGTCGCCTTGGCTGTAGTTGAAGTCGGCCGCCTCGTTCACGTCGCCGATCCACATCCATGAGGACGACGGGTCCGACCATAGTCCGCCCGCGTCCTGGGCCGCGATCCCGACCCGCAGGCCGATGTCCACTCGTCCGTCGCCGTTCTGGTCGCGGAAGACGCGGTTGCCGCTTTCCCCCAGCCTCCACTGCTCTTCGAAGTCGATGTTGACGCCGTACCGCATGTAGACGGCGCTGTTGGAGTCGTAGAAGTACCCGGACGGGTCGGACGTGACGTAGACGTTCGCGTAGCCGCCGTCCGGATCGGTGGCCATCAGGCCGCGCAGCGGGGCGGCCGTGTAGGTGCTCTCGTTGATCACCACGGCGCCGCTGGAATCATACGGCAGGTTGGGCTTTTCGTTGATGTTGCGGATCGTCACCGAGACGGTGGAGACGCCCGGCGAAAGGTACTGGCCATCGTAGCTGCGGACCTGGGCCGAATAGACGATCTGCTCCTGGCTGCCCACGCCCTGGACGCTCATGCCGTTCTGTCCGGCCCTGGCCTGGCCGATCAAGGCCTCGAAGTCCACCGCCCGGCCTTGCCAGGTAAGGGCTCCGGTATCCCTGTTGATGTTGAACAGCGACAGCGGATCGGAAACGAGCAGGTAGGTCGGGTTGGTTCCGTCGGGGTCGGTGGCTGAGAAGACCGCGACCGTCGCCCCCGCCGAGGTCAGCCCCTCGTCCATCACCCAGGACGCCGTGCCAGGCGTGGGCGTATTCGGCGCCTCGTTCACGTCCTCGACCCGAACCACGATCGCGTTGGTGACCGGCGAGCGCAGGCCGTCGACGCCATAGGCGCCGCCGTGCACCGTGTAGGTGACCTCCTGGCGTCCGTTATTGTCATCGTCGGTCAGGGTCAGGCTCGAATTGCCGGCGATGAGAGCCTTCAGCGCTTCGAAGTTCGGGACCACGCTCGGCTTGAGCTGCACCTGGCCGCCGTTGACGATCTGGAACCAGCCCAGATTGTCGTCCGCGATCTCGTAGGTCACGGTCGAGCCGTTGGCGAAGGTCGTGCCGTCGGGGTCAACCGAGCCCGACAGGGTGGCGACGATCTGCCCGCCGCCGGTGTTTTCCTGAAGCTTCAGCGAGCCGCCCGACAAGGTCGGACGGTTGGGCGCCTCCGGCTTGGGATTGATGCGAACCGTGAAGGTCGAATTGACCCACAGGCCGCTCGGATCCGTGGCGCGGACGACGATGTCGTAGGTCTGCTTGGCCTCGTAGTTCAGGCTCGCGCCGTCCTTGACCTGCAGCTGAGCGCCCACGAACTGGAAGATGTCGGTGAAGTTCTCCAGCGAGAAGGTCAGGCCGTCGCCGTCCGGATCGACGCCCGAGAAGGTGCCGATCGGCGTCCCCTGCGCGACGATGCTGGCGGTCGACTCGTCGACGGTCAGGGTCGCCGGCCCGCTGACGCTGGTGGGCTTGCCGTTGATGACGATGTTCAACGCCTGGCTGGTCGAGGCCGTTTGCGTGACGCCGGTTTCCGTGGCCGTCGCCGTGACGGTCAGGGCCGCGGTCCCCGTCAGGTCCGCCCAGGCGCTCGGCGAGCCTCGCAGCTTGAGGCCGTTCAGTTGGGCCAGTGTCAGTTCCCAGACCCCGTTGCCCTTGTCGGTCCCCTGGTTCAGCGACAGGCCGTTGACCAGGTTGGAGATCGTCACCTTGATGGTCTCGTTCGCGCCTTGCGGCGTGACCTGGATGTCCAGCCCGATCTCGGCGCCGCCGCTGAAGGTGTTGCCGTTGGTCTGCAGGCGCGAGATCAGCGGCGCGTCGGCCACGGCCGTCACGGTCAGGGTGAACAGCTGTTCGGAGATCAGCGTGCCGTCGGAGGCCAGGATCTTGATCGTGGCCGTGCCGTTGGCGTTGTGCCGCGGCTGCAGCACCATGGTGCGCAGGCCATTGGCGCCGGCGCTGCTGACCGTCGGCTGATAGACGACGGTGTCGTCGAGCTTGGAGGTGTCGCCCGCCTGCACGACCTGGGCCGTGACGTTCAGGTTGTCGAAGCTGACAATATCGTCGCGGACATAGAACGACACGGTGATCGTGCCGTCCTCGTTGATCGTCTGACCGGTGATCGCCACCTCGGCCGTCGTGCTGGTGCTGATGACCGGCTTCCTGTTGACGCCCCAATAGGTCTTCCAGGGCGTCTCGAACGCGCTGTTGGCATGCAGCGTCTGGTAGCCCGCCACCGTGGCCGGCTTGGTGTAGCCGGCCATCAGGTTGACCAGCGCCTCGGCGTTGACCGTGGGCGTGTAGTGTTCGCCCAGCAGGAAGAAGTCGATCTTGTAGTTGGCCCGGTCGCTGGCGTTGGTGGTGACGTACCAGTCCTTGACGGCGGTCACGACATTGGTCCCGACCACCGAGACGACCAGGTTGTTTCCGTCGCGGCTGAACCACAGCACGTTCTGGTCGATGTCGGCGTAACCGACGACGTCGATGTCATCGCCGGTCGGGTCGAAGTTCCAGATGATGTCCGAACCGGAATTGCTGTCGATGTAGAAGGTGTCGCTGCCCTCCCCACCGACCAGGGTGTCCGAGCCGGCGCCGCCGTACAGTTTGTCCGGCCCGGCGAAGGCTTGCAGCGTGTCGTCGCCGTCACCGCCGTAGAGGATGTCGACGCCGGCCCCGCCGACGATCAGGTCGTTGCCCTTCCCGCCCTGGATCTCGACGCCGCCGTCGCCGCCGGTCAGGCTGTCGTCGTAGTCCGTGCCGACCAGCACCTCGATGACGTCCTCGAACACGTCGCCGGTCGCTTCGCCGCCCGTGCCGCCGGTCACCAGATTGACGATGACCTCCGAGCCGGCTTCGGCGTAGCTGACGGTGTCGCGTCCGGCGCCGCCGTTGAAGCGGTCGGCTCCTGCGCCGCCGATCAGCAAGTCGTCGCCGTCGCCGCCCAGCAGACGGTCGTTGTCGACCTGGCCGCGCAGTTCGTCGTTGCCCGCGTCGCCTTGCAGCAGATCCGCGCCCAGCCCGCCTTCGAGCCTGTCGTCGTTGGCGCCGCCGCTCAGGGTGTCGGCCCCGTCCTGTCCGAAGAGGCGGTCCTTGCCGTCGCCGCCCGTCAGGGTGTCGACGCCCGCGCCGCCTTCCAGCTGATCGTCGCCGACGTCGCCGTCGAGCGTGTCGTCGCCGTCGCCGCCATAGAGCTTGTCATCGCCGCCGGCGCCCTTGAGCAGGTCGGTCCCGGCCTTGCCGTCGATGACGTCATTGCCGGACCCGCCGTCGATGATGTCCCGGCCGGCCGCGCCGTTCAGGACGTCGGCGTTGATGGAGCCGTAGATGTAGTCGTCGCGGTCCTGGACGTTGAAGGTGAAGGTGCGCGAGGCGGTCAGCCCGCCCTGGGCCCCGGCGCGGTCGGTGACGATGACCTTGACCGACACCGTCGGCGTCGTCTCGAAATCGAGCCTGGCGCCCGCCTTAAGGCGCAGGATCGCGTTGTCCACGATCTCGAACAGGGGGTCGTTGGGGTTCTCGAGCGTGAACTGCAGCGCGCCGAAGTTCGCGCCGGACAGGCTGTCGGGATCGCTGGCGCTGAGGGTTCCCAGCACGATCGGATCCAGGGCCTCGGTCGCGACCGGATGGTCGCGCTCGATGATCGAGCTCACCCCGGCCAGGGCCAGGTTGGTCGGGGCCTCGTTGACGTCCTCGACATAGATCGTCTGCTGGATGGTCGGCGAACTCATCTGGCCGTCGCCGGTGCGCAGCGTGACGGTGTAGGCCACGTCCTTGACCCCGTCGTGGTCGATGTCGCCCAAGGTCCAGCCGGAGGCCGCCAGGGTCTCGATGTCGATCTGCTTGCCGGTCTTGAACCGCAGCTCGCCGCCGACGACTTCCAGCCAGTCGCTGGGTTGGGAGACGATCTCCAGACCCAGGGTGTTGTTGCGGTCCGGATCGTTGAGGCGGAAAGTCACCGCGGTCTGGCCGCCCAGTGCGCCCTCGCCGAGGATCGCCGGCTGGGGCGTGGAGGCTTCGGGCACGTACGGCGTCTCGTTGACGTCGCGCACGGTGATGTCGAAGTTCTTCTCGGTCGCGGCGGTCCCGTCGGACACCTTCACCCGCACCGTGTAGACGCCGTTGCTGGTCTCGAAGTCCAAAGTCTGGCTGTTGAGGACGCTGAGCACGCCGTCGGCCGAGATCTTGAACCGATCGCCGGCGTTGTCGGCCAGCGAATAGGTCAGGGCGTCGCCGTCGGCGTCGGTCGCGTTGAACTTGCCCACGATCGTGTCGACCGCCGAGCCTTCGTCCAGCGCCATGACGCGGTCGACGGTCGGCTCGCCGGGGCCGTCATTGACCGGCGTGATGGTCAGGTCGACCACCTGGATGCTCTTGTTTCCCGAGGCGTCGGTGACACGCAGTTGGAAGCGGTCGGTGCCGTTGGCGTTGGGATTGGGGGTGTAGGTCCACGCGCCGGTGACGGCGTCGATCGCGACCGTGCCCTTGCCGCCTTGCGAAGCCACGCTGTAGCCGATGATGTCGTCATCGTCGTCACGCGCCACGACCTGGCCGTTGAGGATCGTGTCCTCGGCCAAGGTCAGGCTCAGATCCGACACGATCGGGGCGGCCGTGGTTCCCGCGTGCCAGTAGCTGGCCAGCAGGTCCTTGATCGCCGCAGGCATGACCGCCGGCGTCGGGCTCGAGGCCGAGGCCTGGGTCATCGCCAGGACGAGGGGCGAAGCAGCCCCGAGGAACAGGACGGAATCCGCCAGGGCGATGTGGCGAACGGCCGTGCCGCCCGCCAAGTAGAAGTCCTGCAGCGTCACGCTGGTGTCGCCGCCGATGACGCTGACGATCAGGTCGTTGCCCGCGCGGCGCAGCCACACCTGGTCCTTGGTCACGTTCGTCAGCTCGACGCGGTTGACGCCCTGGGCGTCGACGATCCGGTCGGAACCGGACTTGGCGTCGAAGAGGTAGGCGTCCGCGCCGGCGCCGCCGGTCAGCAGGTCCGAGCCCGCCTCGCCGGCCAGTTGGTCGTTGCCGTCGCCGCCAAACAGCTGGTCGTCGCCCGCCCCGCCCGCCAGGACGTCGTCCCCGGCTTCGCCGTAGAGCAGGTCAGCGCCCTCCTGGCCGCCCAGGGTGTCGTCGCCCGCCTCGCCGTGCAGTTCGTCGTCGCCGGCGTCGCCCGAAAGGCGATCGAGGCCGTCGCCGCCCAGCAGGACGTCTCGTCCCGCGCCGCCGCTGAGCAGATCGTCCCCGATCCCGCCTTCGAGGCGGTCGTCGCCCGCCTCGCCGGCCAGGGCGTCGACCCCATCGCCGCCGTAAAGACGATCCGCGCCCGCGCCGCCGACCAGGACGTCGTCGCCGCCGCGACCGTCGATGACGTCGTCGCCGCCCAGTCCCGAAAGCCGGTTGGCGCGCGCATCGCCGCTCAGGCTGTCGGCGAAGCCGTCCGAACCGACGATGTTCTCGATCGTGCTGACGCCCGAGACCGCGACGATCACGTCGCCCTGGGCGTCGCCGCCCGCGGCCGTACGCGCCGCCAGGTCGATGGTCACGCCGGCGCCCGAGCGCACGTAGCGGATCGTGTCGCCGCGCAGCTTGGTCTGGTCGTTCGCATCCACGGCCGTGTTCAGCGAGACGCTGTCGGCCCCGCCGTCGAGGGTGTCGGCACCCACGCCGCCCTCCAGGATGTCGTCACCGTCGCCGCCCCGCAGCACGTCATTGCCGCCCGCGCCGGACAGCACGTCGTCGCCCGCCAGACCGTCGAGCGTATCGGCGGCCGCGCCGCCGACCATCAGATCCACGCCGCTGGTCGCCGCTTGGCCGGGCAACCGCAGGGCGGTCAGGTCGACGGCCAGGCCATCGTCCAGACCCAGCGTCTCGACTCGCCGTTCGACGTTGGTTTGATCCTTCAACGTCACGCTGCCGCCGCCGGCGACGACGATGGTCACGTCCGCGCCTTGCTGGCTGAAGCTGAGATCCGAGAGACTGGCGCCGACGATATCGAGGACGTCGACACCCCCCTCCCCGGTTCGCGACGTCTGCCACACGGTCTGGAGGCCGTTGCCGGACCGGACCGCGCCGAGCTTCCATTGCCCTTCGCTGGCGGGCCATTCGCCGCCTGGCGGCAAGGCGTGGTCCGCGCCGTAGAGGAAGTCGACGTTGTCGCGGCTCTGATAGACCACCGCGCCGTCGCTCTTGCGGGTCACGGTCAGGCGATAACGATACCAGTTGGCGCCAACCACGGCGCCTTGGCCCAGATTGGTCCAGGTCGCCGTAAAATCGGCGCTGTTGAGCGCGCCGTCCGCCTTGAGGATCTCCTCGACGACGTAGAGGCCGTCGCTGACCACGTCGGCGCCGCCGTCGAAGATGTAGGTGTCGTCGCCGCCGCCGCCGAACAACGCGTCGGCTCCTAGACCGCCTTGCAGCACGTTGGCTTGGTTGTCGCCGCCCAGGACGTCGTCGCCGGACGAACCCGCCAGGCCTTCGATGCCGTCATAGACGTCGCCCACGGCGTCACCGGTGTTGGCGAAGCCGGCGCCGAGATAGGCCCTCAGCGGCTGAGACCCGGCATAGCTGGCCAGGTCGGTTCCTTCGCCGCCGAACAGACGGTCGGCTTCCGCGCCCCCAGCCAGCATGTCGTTGCCAGAGCCGCCATAAATGACGTCCACGCCCGCGTCGCCGCGCAGGGTATCGCTTCCCGAGTCTCCCACCAGGATGTCGGAACCGGCCCCGCCGGCCACCACATCATCGCCGGCGCCGCCCGTTATCCAGTCATCACCCGACGTCCCCAGAAGCGTATCGGCGCCGTCGCCGCCGCCCGCCAGGTTCAGCCCCAGCGTTGCGTGCCGTCCCGTGGCCGCGAACACGAAGTTCTCGATCGACTTGCCGACCGTGAACCAATCCTTGATCGTGATCTGATCGCCCACCGCATCGAAGGCGGTGAGATCGCCGTCCTTGGTGATGGCGATCTGCAGGTCGCCGCCATTGCGACGGAACACCAGATCCTGGATGTCGACGCCGACCCCGAACTCCAGCGTATCGACGCCGTTGTTGGCGGAGATCACGCCGTTCACCGCGCCCATATGCCGGCGCAGGGTCTGGGTCTGATCGTTCCAGTCGTAGCCGCCGCCCACCCAGTGCGAACCGTCGAAATAGACCACGCCGCCCTTGCGGACCTTGCCGTCCGTCCCGAGCTCGTAGCCGTTGACGTAGCCGGTTCCTGAATAGATCTGGTCCCAGTTGTCGATCAGATCGTCCAGCAGGACGTCGCGACCGTCGCCGCGATTGTAGTGGAAGACATCGTCACCCGAGCCTCCGACCACCTGGTCGTCGCCTTTGCCGCCGACCACCAAGTCCGACCCTGAGCCGCCATAGACGAAGTCCGCGCCCTCGTCGCCAAAGACCGTGTCGTTGCCCGAGCCGCCCAGGACCTGGTCGTCGCCGGCCCCGCCGGTGACCCAGTCCTGGTCCTCGTCGCCGGCGACAAGGTCGTTGCCCAGTCCGCCAGAGCCAAAGTCGTCGCCGCCCAGACCGCGAAGTTCGTCATCGCCGTCGCCGCCGTACAGGAAGTCCGCGCCATAGGTGCCGAGGATGACGTCGTTGCCGCCCGTGCCGATCACGTAGGACGTCATGTCGCCGATGCGCAGTTCATCGCCATTGGCGAACCGCAGCCACTCGACACGCCGCGTGCTTTCGAACCAGTCCTTGATCACCAGCTCGTCGCCCGTGAGGACTTGGGGATAGCGCCCGCCGACGGGAGCGACGGTCTTGTCCTCCGCCGTCAGCTGGATGATCAGGTCCTGTCCCGCCGCGCCTGAGCGGCGCAGGACAACGTTTTCCATCGTGATGCCCAGGCCGAACACCACGGTGTCTTCGCCGCCCTTCACGGAACCATCGACTTCGTAGTCGCCGCCGCCGGCCCAGTTACGCGCAATCTGGTTGGCGTTGAGCTGAGCCACCCGCTGGGACAGGCTGTCGCCATAGCCGACATAGGCGCCGGCCTCGTCAAGCGCGACATCCTTGCCGTCGCCATAGCCGAACACGTACTGATCCGATCCGGCGCCGCCGAGGATGACCGCTTCGCCGTTCGCGCCGCGGTCATTCCCGCCGCCGCCCTCGAGGATGTCGCCGCCGGCGCCGCCGACCAGCCGGTCAACGCCGCCACCGCCCTTGAGCCAGTCGGAACCGGTCCCGCCATAGAGCCGGTCGTCGCCTTCACCGCCGTCAAGAAGATCGCCGTTGCCGCCGTTGACGCCGATCGCGGCGGCCTCGGCCGCGAGGTCGCCAACGCCAAAACTGGAATTGGCGACGTCGCCGGCGAACAGCACATCATTGCCTGCTTCGCCGTAGAGCCAGTCGTCCAGCTTTCCCCCGACGATGGTGTCGGCGCCGTCGCCCCCGAGGACGTCATTACCGAGACTTCCCGCCCGGACCAGATCGTCGCCTCCTCCGGCTTCGATCGTCGCGGCCGTGCGTATGCTGACTTGGCCCGAGCTCGGAGCCGCGCCGTTGACCTGCAAGCCTGTCGTCGAAACCGTCCCGTCGCCATTCACGATGATGGTGTCGGCGCCGTCGCCGGCGGTGAGAACCGTCTTCTTGGACGACAAGATGGAATCGTCGAGCGTCGCCGCGACGGTGTCATCGAGGTCCAGGATACGATAGCTGCGCTCGTGCTGGGCGCGATCGAAATGGGCGTCGACCCGAGTGGCCACGAATGCGACGCCGTTGACGGCGCCGTCCGGGATCTCGTCGAAGAACAGGTTCCAGCCGCCTGTCCAATCGGTCCAGCTGCGTCGATCCAGCCCCAGTTCGTGAGCACGGGCGAACGTGGCCATCCAGCCGGCCGTGAACACGCTGTCCGGCTCGGCGTCCATCAGGGCGTCGATCGCGCTCGAGGCGACCAGGTATTTGGTGTAGTCCTCGGCGATCATGAGTTCGCCCGCCAAGGAAGTGGCGTCGAAGTTCAGGTTCGATGTCCGGTCCAGATAGCTGGCCAAGGCGCGCTTTTGCAGGATGTCGCCGCCGCCCAATCTGGCGACGGCGTCCCTGAGCACCACAGCGCCCGCGAACGCGACGACCTCTTCGAGGTCGCGCGAACGGAAAGTATTGGCTCCCGACTCGAAGAAGAAGTCCTTCTTCTTGCTGCCGAAATGAAACGCCGCGCCTTGCTGGCCCAACAGAACGCCGCCCGTCGAGGCCACGATGCTGTCTCCGAGTTCAGCGACCGCTCCGGCCACCGCCGAAATGACATCCTTGGGCGCCCCGTTCTTGCTCCAGACGTTGGCCACCTCGAAAGCCTGCTGATCGCCGCGCCAGTAGAGGTCGGCGCCCGATTTCGGCGTGCCGTTGATCAGGGTTCCGATGGCTCCGCCGAGCAGCCGGTCCAGCGCGACGATGGCCACGGCGATCGCAAAGGTCGGAAGCGAAACGCCGTTGGCGGCCAGGAAGCTCGCCGCGTGGAAGCCGCCGACAACGCCGCCCAGACTTGCGCCGATCTGCCCGCCGATGGTGTCGGGGCTCCACAGCGCGTCGGCGAGTTTGGCTCCCAGCAGGTTGACGCCGATCGAGATCGGGTCGACCGAGACCCCGCTGAACGCGGCCTGGCCGGTCGCGAGATTCTGCAGGACCGTGGAAAGCGCGCCGGCCAGCGCCGATTGTCCCAGTTCGCCGACGACGGTGTTCTCAAGGCCAAGCTCGTCGATGAGTTTGGCCACCAGATAGGACGACAGCGCGCCGGCGGCGTTGTCGAGGATGTCGAAGCCGAAATCCTCGAACGTGTCGCCCAATGCGGCCCGCATCTCGCCGCCCTCAAGGCTCCCCACGATATGTTCCGCGAGATTTTCGGCGACGGCGCCGACCAGAACGCCGGCCGCCTGAGCCTCGAATTGGTTGTGGAAGAAAAGGCTGCCGATTGATGAGCCCAGGCTGTTGGCCAGTTCGCCGACCTCCCAGCCCTTGACGTATACCGAGTCCGCGCGCCGCTGACCAAGTTGGACGCTTCCGTCGGCCAAGCGCTCGACATCGCGAACGACCGTGATCTCCGCCCCGGCCTGTTGCGTCGTCTCCGTCAGCCGGTCGTAAGAGCCGTTCCCATCCAGGTCCTGCCACACCTTGTTGACGAGCGTCGGTCTGCTTGCCTGCTCAAGCAAGGACCGGGTCAACTTGAGGCCGTCGTATTCGTATTCGATCTCGAGAACGTCGGTGTGAAGATCGGCGTCTACGTCCTTGCCCTTGATCCTGATGAGTTCGCCGTTCGCGCCAACCGCCGTAACCTCGGTATAACCGTTGCCAAGGTCCTTCTCGTCCCAAAAAACCGCGCCTTCGGGGACGTACTGCAGCAAAGACGTATTGTGGACCAACCATCCGTTGGCCACATAGGTATTGCAGGGCTCAACGGTGAAATTGAATACTTCGGTTTCCGCCGCGACATGCTCGACGACTTCGACTGTCCCAGCTGAAACGCCCTCAGCCGCCAAGCGCATGCCGTTGACGCCATCGGCCGCCATTTTCTTGACCGGGACGAAGTCGCCCCCTTCGCTCCAGAACGGGTGATCGGGCGTGCAAACCGTGCCGCAGGCAAGCCGAATAACGGCCGGAGCGAGATTGCGGTACGTCGCCGTGACGATCGCCGCCTGCAGCACGCCGTCAGCGTTGAAGGCCAGAACATCGTCGCCGACCGCGATATCCTCGATCAGCTTGACGCCGCCATCGGCAAGCGTGATCTGCGTCCCAGCGACGAAGCATTTGTTCTGAAATACTTGCTGGAACTTTGTTCTGTATTCCTGATCCTTGGCGATCCTCTGGCTTAGGCTGAGGTTTTCGTCTTGGTAGCCAGCGGACGTCTCGAAGGACCCGTCGCCGTTCATGTCGTACTGCGTGAACACGTACGGGCCGGACGTGGGCATGGTGCGAGACGCCCGCTTCGCGATCGTACTTCCATCCGGCGCCACGAGGATTTCGTAGGTCGTCTGGCCATCCACGGCGTTGGGGGACTTCGGCGCGTGCGTGACGAGGAACTTGCCGTCCGGCAACCTCTGTACGTACACGCTGTGGTTCAGCCACTCACCAGGCGTGACCTTCGAGTTGACCATCTCCGTTCCGGAAGGGTTCGTCCGCCGGTAGGCCTCAACGGCCGCGAAGGCGATGGTGTCGAAGCCGACGCCCCCCGCGCCTTTGGAGTACGTCGCGGTCATCGCCTGAAGCATATGACTCTTCAGTTGGGCGTCATCCTCGAATCCCGCCTCCTTGGTGTACTTGGCGGCGAGTGGAGCCATTTGCTGCTCCACGAGATCATGAATATCCGTAATGATGATCTCAGGTTCGACGGCTAGAGAGAGCTTCTTCCATTCCGGGGAATCAAATTCGAATTTCAAAAACAACTGATCATCGGTAATAGTTGTTTTCAGCTCTCCGAGCGGGGTGTCAACAACGCCACCAACTTCGAGTTCGAGAGCCCCGATATCAACATTGGCATACCCACCGGTGCCATTGCGCCTCAAGTAGGTAGCTCCGAGACCAAAAAGCAGCTGACGGCTCAGGAAATTATAAGACGCACTTACGTCTACTTCCACGCCAAATATTTTCGCGTCGCCAAGACCCCTCTTGACACCGACGCTGGCGTTTCCGGCAATGATCAAACCGGTTTTGCTGGCGATCTGCTGGCGAAGACCAGCAACAAGAGCAGCAAATTGCTGCTCGACCGGAACATTTTTCTGGATCTTTACGGTTCTAAAGTAGGCTTCAGCAATGGCGCGAGCTTCGCGGAGCTGATTGAGAGAAACCGGCATTATTTAATCTCCGCTCGCACAGCCTGAAGGCATTGATTGAATTTCGACAAAGGATTGACTTGCCAGCGATAGATCGCCTGGCCTGGGGCATGGGACGGCCCGAAAGTCACGGCGTCGGTCAGATCGTCACGCCAGAGGTCTTGCACACCCGCCGCAACGCCGACGGCGGCGACCACGCACCGTCCCTGCGTCAGGGTCACGGCGTCCGCGTCGCCGTTGGGCCTGGCCGGAACAAACACTGACAGCGCCGACACCCGTCCACCGTCCAACCGGCCTTCGAGGCGGCACCCGTCCGTCCTGCAGCCCTTCAAGGCTTGGCCGGCGGCGGAGACCTGGTTCGACGCGCACGGCGTGGGTCGGGCATAGTGAATGGTCAGCAACGTGGCTCGCGTGGACTTACCCGTGGCCAAACCCAGCGCGTCGGCGACATAGGCCTGATCGAGCATCATGCCGCCGGAAGCGATCCAGTCATGGTCGGAGGCCGATTGGCGATCATAGGCGAGCTCGAAGTCGATCGCGCGAGCCGCCGGCGCTTCTCCCTCCTGGCCAGAGGCGTGCCTCAGATCGGCGCAGATCGCCGAACGCGTGAAGATCGTCGTCGCCGCCGCGACCTTCGCGCCGCAGCCGCCTAGGCCGAGGCAAATCCAGCTCGCAACGAGTGTCAGGCCAAGAAGGCCCCGCCGCGGCGTCGCGCGTGGTCCTGTCATCGCTCCCTCCCCGCTTCCTTGACCCGCCGCGCCAAGGGCGAAAGCAGGTATTCGATGATCCGTCGCTGGCCGGTCTTGATCTCGGCCGTCGCGGCCAGCCCGGGCTCCAGCGCCACCTTGCGTTCGCCGATCTTGATCCAGGCCCGGTCCAGCCGGACCCTCGCCGAATAGACCGGACCCAGCTTCTCGTTTTCGACGGCGTCGCGGCTGATCTGCTCCAGTCGCCCCTCCACCACGCCGTAGCGCGTGAACGGATAGGCTTCGAACTTGACCTCGACCGGCTGGCCCTGGCGCACGAAGCCGGCGTCACGGTTCAGCACCATGACCTCGACCACCAGGTCCTGCCCGCGCGGCACCACGACCATCAGCGGATCGGCCGGCTTGACCACGCCGCCGATCGTATTGACCTGCAATTGCTGCACGACGCCGTCGTCAGATGCGGTCAGCACGGTCTGGGACGACTTCTCCAGCGCCTTCTTGAGCTCTTCGCTGCGCAGCCGGCGAGTCGCTTCGGCCTCGGTCAGGGCGTCCAGCGCCTCGCGCGCGAATTCGCCTTCGAGCTTGGCGATCTGCTGATCGACGCCGCTCCGCGCCGCGCCGGCCTTGGATTGCTCGCGGTGCCGAATGACCAGGTCCTGACGCATGCCGATCACTTCGCGACGCAGCTCGGAAACCTTCATGCGCGAGGCGTAGCCCTTGGCCGCCAGGGTCTCCATGCCGCGCAGCTGCTCCTCGGCGAGCGGGATCTGCGCCTGCAGCTTGGCGATCTCCGCGGCGACCATGTCGTCGTCGCCGAGGCGCTGCACGCCCTCGTCGCGAAGCGCCGCCTTGGCCGCTTCATGCTCGCGGATGCGCGCCTGGACCAGCGCCCTCTGGAGACGCACCGTCGTTGCATCGGCCCCTTGCGGCGCGACGAACACCGCGCGGTGTTCAAGGGCGTGACCGACCAGGGCGCGAGCGCGGGCGACATCGATTTCGGCGCTGCGCAGCGCCTGACGGGCCTGTTCGACCTCGGCGTTGGTCACCGTGGGGCTGAGCTCCACCAGCGCCTGCCCCTTGCGCACCGTCTGGCCTTCAGTGACATGCACGGCCCGCACGACGCCGTAGTCCGCGGCTTGGACCAGCTTGATCCGGCCGCGGGGAATGAGCTTGCCCTGGGCCGAGGCGACCATGTCGACCTTGCCGATCACCGCCCATCCCAGGGCCAGCGTCAGAAAGCCCACCACCGCCCATAGGACCGCGCGCCCCAGCGGATTGGGCGGCGTCTCCAGGATCTCCAGGGCCGGCGGCAGGAACGCCGTCGCCTGACGGCGCTCGCGTTCGGCCGGAGCCTCGCGCTCGAGCTTCAGCGTGTCTTTGACGATATCAACGTGCCGCTTGAGGGTGTCGAGCATCATCGCCTCACAGCACCGGTTCGACGGAGACGCCGCCCGGGTTCATCTGCTTGCGATAGAGCTGCGCGTAGCGGCCGCCCCGAGCCAGCAGCTCCTCATGGCGGCCCATCTCTGTGATCGCCCCGCGCTCGACGGTGATGATGCGATGGGCCTGGCGCACGGCCGACAGGCGGTGGGCGATGATGATCACCGTGCGGCCCGCGCCCATCCGCTTGAGGTTTCTCTGGATGATGTCCTCGCTCTCGGCGTCGAGCGCCGAGGTGGCTTCGTCGAGGATCAGGATCTTGGGATCCAACGCCAGGGCCCGGGCGATGGCGATCCGTTGGCGCTGACCGCCGGAAAGATTTGACCCGCGCTCCTCGATCTGGGTGTCGTAGGCTTCCGGCAGTTCGAGGATGAACTCGTGCGCGCCCGCCATCTCGGCCGCCTCCACCACCGCCTCCATCGGCATGGCGGGATCGGCCAGGGCGATGTTCTCGCGCACCGTGCGATTGAACAGGATGTTCTCCTGCAGGACGACGCCGACCTGGCGGCGCAGCCAGGTCGGATCGACCACCGCCAAGTCGACGCCATCGACGAGGACGCGGCCGCGTTCGGGCTGGTGCAGGCGCTGGATGAGCTTGGTCAGGGTGGACTTTCCCGAACCGGAGGGCCCGACGATGCCGATGACCTCGCCCGGCGCGATGTCCAGGCTCAGGTCGCGGAGGATTTCCGGGCCATCGGGCCGGTAGCGGAACGTCACCCGGTCGATCTCGACGTGGCCGACGATGGCCGGCAGGCTGGCGCGCGACGGCGACGAGGCCGGTTCGGTGGGCGTGTTGAGGATGTCGCCCAGGCGCTGCACCGACAGTTGGGCCTGCTGGAAGTCCTGCGCCAGCTGGGCGATCCGCAACACCGGTCCCGCCACCTGTCCGGCCAGCATGTTGAAGGCCACCAACTCGCCCACGGTCAGCTTGCCGTCGATCACCAGGCGCGCGCCGAAAAACAGCAGCGCCACCGATCCCAGCTTGTTGATCAGCTGGATGGTCTGTGAGCCCCAGTTGGCGATCATCGCGGCGCTGAAGCTGGCCTGGATGTAGCCCGCCAGTTGCTGGTCCCAGCGCGCCTGCATCTGCGGCTCGACGGCCAGCGCCTTGAGCGTTTCCACGCCCGTGACCGCCTCGACCAGGAAGGCCTGGTTTTCCGCCCCGCGCGCGAACTTCTCGTCCAGACGCCGGCGCAGCACGGGCCCCACCAGTGCGACCACGGCCGCGTAGAGCGGCAGGGTCATAAGCACGACGATCAGCAGCAAGGGGCTGTAGAGCCACATGACGGCCAGGAAGATCACGCCGAACAGCAGGTCGAGCACCACCGTCAGCGCCGAAGAGGTCAGGAACTCGCGGATCGAATCCAGCTCGCGAACCCGAGCCACCGAGTCTCCGACCCTTCGGGACTGGAAGTAGGCCATCGGCAGGTGCGTGAGGTGGGAGAAGAGCTTCGATCCCAGTTCGGCGTCCACGCGGTTGGTCGTGTGACCGAACAGATAGGTTCGCAGGCCTCCCATCAGGACGTCGAAGATCGACACCACGAAAAGGCCGAACGCCAGCACCTCCAGCGTCGTCAGGCCCTTGTGGACCAGGACCTTGTCGACGACGACCTGGAAGAAGAGCGGCGTGACCAAGGCCAGGAGCTGAATGAACAGCGACGCCACCAGCACATCGCGCAGCAGATGACGATACTTGACCAGGGCGGGGATGAACCAGGTCACGTCGAAGGCCCGGGCCGCGCCCGCGACCCGTTCCCGGGTCGTCATCAACACCAGCTGACCGGCGAATTCGCGCTGGAACTCGGCCAGGGGGACGACGTGCGGCGTCCCCTCTTCCGGACGCATCAGCAGGACGGTGTCCCCTCCAGCCTGCAGCAACAGCAGGAAGCGGCCGTCGCGCATCTGGGCGATGGCCGGCAGGGGATATTTGCTCAGCTGACCACGAACGAGTTGGCGGCGCGCCTTGACGTCCAGGCGCTTGGCCAGCAGCAGAAGCTCGTCGATCCCCAGCGCCGCGCCGCCCTTGCCCAGGCCATGGACCAGTTGGTCAGGGTCAGCGGGACGGCCAAGGAAGCCGAGCAAGGCCACGAAGCAGGCCAGGGCGGTGTCGACGACCGCAGGCGTTTCAGCCCCGCCGCCCTGCTCCGCCGATTGATCACGCATACGCCACGCCCCGAACACCCCTGGGTTGCTAAGGTGCACAGCTTGGCCGTCGTAGCAACGCTTCGCCGCTCACACTTGCCGACGTGTCGGGTCCTCGACGCTTTTGCTATTAATTCATATTTTCAAGGTCTTAGCCCCTCCTCGACGATCCTAGAGGCACGGTCGTTTCGAGCACTTCGCGAAAACCCGCATAAGTTTCAACAAATTACAGACTCGAAAAAAATTCCGGTTGAGCGGACACATTTCCGCCCTTTCCTGTGGAAAACGTGGGACGGTCAATCAACCCGCCTGCCGCGCGTTCAACCGGGTCAGGCTCAAGGCGATGCAGGACGACGGGCGCCGCGCGATCGCCCGAAGGCAGCGGAACGCCGTGTCGCGATCGACCAGGATCGGCGCCTGCTCTCCACACGGACGAACGTACGATCCGACGACGGACCAAGCCATGCGGGCGTTCTAGATGCGGCAGGCCTCGCGAGGCCACGGCCGACGATGAGCGTTGGGGTAGGCGCAATAAGAAACGGCCGGCTCCAGGGGGAACCGGCCGTTGTCTACGTTTCCAGCCTTGTTCGGCTTTAGAACGGGATTTCGTCGTCCAGGTCGGCCGAGAAGCTCTCGCGCGGGCCGCTGGGCTGGCTGCGCGGAGCGCCGCCGCCGAAGTTGCCACCGCCACCGCCGCCGCCGGCGTAGCCTTCGTCATAGCCGCCGCCCGGCGCACCGGCGCCCGCGCCGTCGCCGCGGCCGCCCAGCATGGTCAACTCACCGCGGAACTTCTGCAGCACGATCTCGGTGGAGTACTTCTCGACGCCCGAGGCGTCGGCCCACTTGCGGGTCTGGATCGCGCCCTCGATGTAGACCGTCGAACCCTTGCGCAGATAGCTCTCGGCCACCTTCACCAGGTTGTCGTTGAAGATCACCACGCGGTGCCATTCGGTCTTTTCCTTGCGCTCGCCCGAGGTGCGGTCACGCCAGGTTTCCGAGGTGGCCAGACGCAGGTTGGCGACGCGGTCGCCCGAGCTGAGGGTGCGGATTTCGGGATCGGCTCCGAGATTGCCGACCAGGATGACCTTGTTGACGCTGCCCGCCATGGGGGAGATTCCTTTTCACGCCCGGCGACCAACGCGCCGGCATCTGAGGCGGACGTTAACGGCTTCTTAAGTCGCAAGGCAAGCTTTGTTCTCGTAACGTTCCTGTGGAGCATCCGGGTTATCCCCGGATTTGGAACGCTCCTATTGAGCCGGCATCGCTCCCGGGACGGCCAGGCGGCCGTCGCCCGTGCGGACCAGCGACATGAACCGGGCGCCTTCGTAGGTGTCGCCCAGATAGATGCCTTCCTTCTGCAGGAAGATGAACTTGCCCTGATAGGCGCCGGTCATCTCGCGGCTGGGGCTGCCCATGCGCACGAAGCGCAGGCGCATGCCTTCCAGTTCGGCCGCGCAGAGCTCCAGGCTGGGCACGTTTCGCGCCACCGGATTGAACTTCAGCGTGCCGTCCTTCTGCTCGATCACGTGCATGCAGACGCCGGTCTCGAAGGGAGCCTTGGTCTGTTTCTCGCAGCCGGTCAGGCCGACGGCGGCGGTGGCGGCGATGAGCGAGAGGGCGACGACGGGAAGGCGCATGGTCTTGAATTCTCTCTAGGCCGACGGGATGGAGCAGTTGGGCCCCAGCTCGATGATCGAATGGAAGGTGCGGTTGTCGGACGAGGATTCCACCTTGCCCGGCACCAGGCGCAGGGTCTCGTCGCCCCAGCGGCCGTAGGTCGCCCCGCCCGCCTTCTCGCACTTACCGCCCGAGAGCTGCTGGGCGCAGGCGTTGACGGTGATCTCGCCAGGCAGCTTGCGCCACTCGCCGCCGGCATAGCGCCAGCAAACGGCCAAGGGCGTGCTCGAGACGGCTGGCGTGGTGATGGCGGGGGTCGCGGCCGGCGCGGGCACGGTCGGCGCCTCGGCGGGGGGCGGCAGCGGGGTCAACACCAGGCCAGCCTGGTCGGCGGCGGCCAGGGCCCCGGTCTCGTCGACGCCGACGTCCAGGGCGCCGGTCGCCACACCGTTCTTCTTGGCGCATTCGGCCAGGGTGGTCTCGCCGACGAACTGGCCGCCGACGAAGCAGCGCAACGGCCGCGCGGGATCGAGCTTGGTGTCGTCGGCCCGGCCGGTCTCGACGACCAGCCCGCCGCGCGAGGCCGGCGGGGCCTCGGTCGGCGACTTGCCGCCTTGCATCAGAGCCAGGGCGATGCCGAGGCCCGCGACCAGGGCCAGGGCGGCGCCGCCGCCCAGCAACACGCGTCGATCTTTGAGAAGTTCCATGATCCCTGGCTACGACGCGCTGATGACGCTTTCAAGTCCAGGCGCGCAGAACGGCCAAGCGGGCCTCGAAGGGCCGCGCGGATCGCGCCCTAGCCGCCGCCGGTCAGGCGATTGAGCGCGGCCTGGTAGTTGGCGATCTGGTTGGTCAGATAGGCCGGAACCGGGCCGTTGACGTTGTTCGACTTGGTCGCGTCTTCCCGCTTCACGCCGTTGGCGGTGTCGGCCATCTCGCGATAGGCGGTCCGTACGGCCGACAGGGCCTTGGTCATGGCGGCGGTGGCGGCGTCGCGGCCGGCCTTGTCGGTCAGGTCCAGGCTGGTGTCCAGCGAGAAGCCGTAGATCGGCCCCTTGCCGTCCGCCGAAACGACCTGGCCGTGGTCGGTCTTGGTGTTGCGCACGATGCCCGGCTTCAGGCCCAGGGACTCCAGCACGTCGGTGCCGCCCTTGCCGGGCAGGATCTCGACGGTCGAGGTGGTCTGGGACGGGCTGATCCGCAGCATGCGGTTGTTGCCGCTGCTGGCGAACTCCACCTTGGCGGCGTAGCCCGTCGCCTTGCGGATCTTGTCGGCCAGGGTGTCCAGCGTGTCGTCGGCCGCGATCTTGATCGTGGTCAGGGCGCCGCGCGCCCGCGTGCGGACCTGGAAGGTGTCGCCCGCCCGCGCCGAGGTCGACGAGACGATCTTGTCGGACTGGGTGAACTCCATCTTGCCGCGCGGAATGCCGAAGATGTCCAGCGCGCTGGAGCCGGAGGCGTCGACGGCGATCGAGGTCGGGGTGGCGTAGCCGTCCTTGCCGGTCAGCCGCTGCTCCCAGGTCGCCGCGCCCGTGGCGACGTTGATCTGGGCGACATAGCCGTCCTTGTCGCCGACCGTCGGCTGCCCGCCCAGGTCCTTGCCGGCCGAACCCACCAGCCAGGCCTGGCCGTTGGAGACCGCCATGCCGGTGACCGTGTCGTCGCCCGTGCCGCCGTAATAGGCCAGGGTGTCCTGGGTCTTGTCCGTCAGGTTCAGCGACATCCGCGCCACGAACCCGTCCGAGCCGCCCGAGGCGGCCTTGGTCTGGTTGTCGACGTCGAGCGCGCCGTTGGTGGTCGAACCGCCGATATAGAGCTGGCCGTTGTCGATCGTCAGGCCGGCGATGTTGCCGCCCTTCAGCGTGCCCAGGTCGCGCGTGGCTCCGGCCGTGAAGGTGGCCGCCTTGGTGTAGGTGACCGGCGCGGTGACCCAGACTTCCTTGTCGTTCAGGAAGGTGCGGTCCTCGGTGACGATGCTGGTCGCGACGTCGAAGCTGCGAAGCATCGCGTCGCTGCCTTCCTTGCTGGCGACCACGACCTGCGTGCCGTTGACGACGATGCCGGCGACCGTGTCGTCGTTCTCGCTGCCGAAATGGGTGGTGAACAGCGCCTTGGGCGTGCCGGCGATGTCGGTGGCGAAACCGGTCAGGTAGCTGTCGTAGCCGCCTTCCGTCGCCCCGGTCGCCGAGCCCGGGATGTCGGACTTGGTGCGGCCGCCCACATAGACGACGCCGTCCTGGCCGAACGCCACGGCGGTGGCCTCGTCCTCCAGCATGCCGCCGCGCCGCACCGTCCAGGTCTCGTCGCCCTTGGCGTCGTAGAGCGTGACGAAGCTGTCGGTGACCGTGCCGGCGGAATCGGAATTGATCGGGCCGTTGGTGGCGCCGGACAGCCCGCCGGCCACCGAACCGGCGATGGCCACCTTGCCGTCGTCCGAGATGGCCATGTTGTAGCCGGTGGCGGTGTTGGCGGCCCCCAACGTGCGGGCGTAGAGCAGCTTGCCGGACGAGTCGTACTTCAGCAGGGCGACGTCCTGGTCGCCCTTGATCGTCTGGCTGCTGGTGGTGCCGTCGACATCGGCCAGGACATAGAGCGAGCCGTCCGGCCCGGTCATGGTCTTGTGGACAGTGCTGATCGTGCCTTCCAGCGTGTCGGAGAACACCTTGGCGCCCGGCTGGCCGGCCGTGCCGGGGCCGTACTTGGTCAGGGTGTTCTCGATCACCGCGTCGTCGGTCTCGGACTTCTTGTCCGGATCGGGATTGCCGGCAGCGGTGGTGATGTAGACCGCCGGCTTGGCGGCCGGAGCCGAGAAGGTCAGGGCCTCGGTCGAGTCGCCGCGGATGCGCAGGGCGAAGTCGTCGCCGGTGGCCGGCAGCTTGACGGTCTGGCCGTTGACCGTGGTGGTCCGCTCCTGGCCGGCCGTGCGCTCGACGGCGAACTGGGTGTCGAACCCGGCGGCGGCCAGCTTGTCGTTGAAGAAGGTCACGACGTTGGACATCGTCCGCGGCGTGGACCCCATTTCCGACAGGTCCATGACCACGTCGGTGGAGACGCCGAATTCCTTGACCGACATCGTGAAGCTGACGGCGCCCTTGAATGTGGGCACCTCGTCGTCGCTCTGGCCGCTGTAGAGGGTGTTGGTGACGTAGCCGTAGTTGTTCTTGGGCACGCCGACGCTGGACTTGTCGCTGGTCATGACCGCGCCGGTCGTCAGCCGCATGCCGTCGGTGCTGAGGTTCTGGACGTAGCTGTTGACCTCGTTCAGCCCCTTGCTGAACGCGGCCTGCAAACGCTTGATCTCGCTGTCGGTGACGCCCTTCTCGGACGAGCGGTTGGCGATCGCCGACAGGGTGTTGAGCGCCTGGTAGGCGGCGAACAGCTTCTTGTAGTCGCCGGTGATCGTCGGGGCGGCGGCCACGGCCGCGCCTTCGTCGACGAACTTGCGGCCATTGAGGGCGGCCTTGACCAAGTCGCTAGGCTCGCTGGCCATGGTGGTCCAGGGCGAGCTGGGCACCGTCTTTCCGCCCGAGGAGGACGGGGCCGACGAAGAGGATGAGCCGGCCGACGCAGCCGCGTTCGCGGCCTGACCCGCGGTCTTGGCCTGATAGTAACCGAGCAGCAGACTGGAATCGAAGGTGATCACAGCAGGTCCCATCAGGGCGCACTACGCCCCTTGATTCCATCGTCGGCGAAGAACGCTGACGTTTCGTTAAGACGTATGAATCGGAAGCGTCACGGAGGCCGAAGGCCCTAGGCGGCGATCAGGTGCGCGTCGGTCAGCGAGCGGCGGACCTCGCCCCGCAGCTCGCGCCACTCCTCGGCCAGTATGCCCAGCAGGACGACGTCGCGCGGCTGGCCGTCCTTCAGGACGTGGCCGCGCAGATAGCCTTCGCGGCGGAAGCCGGAGGCCGCCTGGGCCTTCAGCGCCGCGTCATTGTCGGCCATGACCTCGGCGAACACTTTGTGCAGGCCCAGCTCGCCGAACGCGCGGTCCAGCCCCAGCACCTGGGCGGCCCGCCCCACGCCCCTGCCCCGCGCCTCGGCCGAACCGAGGAACCAGTTCCAGCCGGCCCGGCGGTGATGGCTGAGCAGGCCCGTCAGGGTCAGCAGGCCCGAAGGCTCGCCGGCCCGGACGATCATCCAGCCGCGCATGTCGGGATCGGAGCGGAGAGCCTGGAACCAGGCGGCATGGGCGTCGCGGCTCGGAAAGGCCGCGTCGGACATCCACCGATCGACTTCCGGTTCGCCCCGCCATTGGTAGAGGACCGCCTCGTCGCCGTCCGTCAAATCGCGAAGCTCGATCATACCGGGTCGATTCCTCCACATGTGGTTGCGGAAAGTCTACCCCGCCAATCGCGTCAGGCCTAGCTGCCGCCGTTGAACAGCGACAGGATGATCTGCGGCGCCTGATTGGCGATCGAAAGCGCCTGCGCGCCGAGCTGTTGCTTGACCTGCAGGGCCTGGAGGCGCGCGCTCTCCTTGGCCATGTCGGCGTCGACGAGGTTGCCCACGCCGGTCTCGAGCACGTCGTTCAGCTTGGAGACGAAGGTGTTGTGAGCTTCGATCTGCTTGGCCTGCGAGCCGATCGAGCCGACCGCCTGGTTCACCCGGGTCAAGGTCGCGTCGAGGCGCGTCAGCACGCCGGCGGCCAGGGTCTGGGTGTTGATGGTGTCGGTCGCTGTCAGGCTGTTGATCGTGCCGCTCAGCGACAGGTTCTGCAGGTTCAGCGTGATGACCGTCGCGGCGTCGGCGTCGGCCAGGAACGTGATGTTGGTCGGTTCGCTGCCGTTGAGGATGTTGGCGCCGTCGAAGGTGGCGCTGTTGATCACCTGGGTCAGGTTCTTCAGCAGGCCCTGGAAGTCGGCGTTCAGGGCGGTGCGCGACGAGGTGGACAGCGAGGTGTCCTTGGCCGCGACCACCTTCTCGCGCATCTGGGTCAGCAGGTCCGAGACCGATTCACCGGCGGCCAGGGCCACGTCGGTGATCGAGGTCGCGCGATCCAGGCTCATCTTCACCGCGTTCAGGGCCGAGCGGTCGGCGCGCTGATCCTGGGCGATCGACCAGACGGCGGCGTTGTCCTTGGCGCTGGAGATCGCCAGACCCGTGTTGATGCGGGACTGCACGCCCCCCATCTCGTCGTTGGTCTTGTTCAGATTTTGCAGGGCGATCAGCGCGGGCTGATTGGTGTTCACGCTCAGCGTCATCACGGTCTCCGAACGGCGGTTCTTGCCAATGTGGCTCGGGACGCGATTCGGCGGCCGAGCAGGTCGACCGTGAAATTGGGGCTGAGGGAGTAAGAATATGGTTAACGCGCGTAAACCATGTTCCACCTGCGACGCTGCGTCGCGGCGGGCATGGCGCGGAGACCGGCGACCCTGTTAGGTCAGACCGTCGAAGACCTCGCCCGGATCGTAGTGCTCGGCCTGCTTGAAGCGGAGCACGTCCTCGCGCGGGAACTGCTGGAGAACGTCGCCGGTCCGGCGGTCCACAGTCTTGTAGACGTAGGAGCCCGAAACGGGATCTTCCTCGATCACCAGTCGCAGATCGCCCGGCTGGGGACCCGCGGCGACGGCCGGCTGTTCCTTGGCCCCTGAAACGTCATGACCGCCCGCGGGCTGACCCGGGACGGCGAAGGGCGCGACCGAAGACGGCGCGGACGGTTCTGGGATCGACGGCGGTGTAAGTGCGGCTTTGGTTTCCATTGCTCCTTCGCCGCCGGTTTCGGCGGCCCTCTGGTGAACCCTCCCCTACGGCCTGGGCCGAGCGGAAGGCGGAGGCGGACCCGAAGGCCCGCCTCCTTCTCGTTCCTATCGGAACAGGCTCAGGATCGAACCGGTCGACTGGTTGGCGATGGAGAGCGCCTGGATGCCCAGCTGCTGCTTGGTTTGCAGCGACTGCAGCTTGGCGCTTTCCTTGGCCAGGTCGGCGTCGACCAGGTTGCCCACGCCGGCGTCGAGGCTGTCTTGCAGCTTGCCGACGAAGGTCAGGTGGGTGTCCAGGCCGGTCGAGCTGGTGC